>DASYMM010000373.1:0-3372 GCA_036009085.1 Pyrinomonadaceae bacterium
CGTCGGGCGTCGGGCGGTTGAGCTTGATATGAGCAAGTTTGATTCAGAGCGTAAGCTTGATTCAGAGCGTAAGTTGGAGCATGTGTTTTGGCTCGGTGGCTCTCCATGCGCGGGTAAAACCTCGATTAGCGATCTCCTTGCGGCCCGCTTTGACCTCGATGTGTACCCCGTCGATAAAGCCTTTGAAGTTCACGCGCAAAATTTTGACCCCGAGCTTCACCCGTCTCTAACGAAATGGCGTGCGTCCTCGTGGAACCAACGCTGGATGCAACCGCTTGAGACCCTCTTGCAAGATGTTATTGCCTGTTATCAAGAACACTTTACGCTCATCCTTGCGGACATCCTTTCCCTGCCGACAGACAGGCCATTACTGGTCGAAGGCTCGGCTTTATTGCCAAGACAAGTAGGCGGCGTTTTGGCGGAGCGAAGCCGGGCGATCTGGGTTGTTCCGACTGCCGGTTTTCAGACGGAGCATTACGCCCGGCGCGACTGGGTACCCGGAGTGCTTGAGCAGTGCGATGATTCGGAAGCGGCATTCCACAACTGGATGGAACGCGATGCCGGATTTGCACGTTGGCTCACGACAGAGGTGAACGCGCTAGGCTTGGAGCTCCTGCGGGTTGACGGGAAACAGACGATAGAGGAAAACGCGGAGGCCGTTGTATCTCACTTCCGGCTCGCTGCCGATATGCTACGCACCTGAACTTTTCGCTTATCCACGAAGCCGCCCAACAACGGCGTGCACCCGACCCGCGAATAACATCCCTCCACTCTTCCCACAGACCTTCATACGTTGCGCCACGCCGCAAAACGAATCGAACCGGACAAGACCATAAGTGTACCTTGACAATCTAGGTAGCCTCCTGCATCATGTGCCGGTCAGCATAGATCATCTAGGTACTTCGGAGAACTTACTCATGCCTACGCCCGACACCAAGCTGCTGCAAGGCACGCTCGACATGCTCATTCTGAAAGCCCTCTCGGTGGGCTCTTTACACGGATATGGAATCGGCCAACGGATCGTTCAGATGTCCAACGACGTGCTGAGGGTGGAAGAAGGCTCGCTCTACCCTGCGCTCTACCGCATCGAGCGGCAGGGGTGGATCACCTCCGAGTGGGGCGTCTCGGAGAACAACCTGCGAGCCAAGTTCTACAAGCTCACCAGAGCAGGCCGGAAGCAACTCCAGGTCGAAGAGGAGAACTGGGGCAGGCTGGCGGAGGCCGTCTTCAAGGTGATGAGAACCGCCTGATGAGGTGGGTGGGATGTACTGGTTGAGGTTCACATGGCTGCGGCTCAGAGGTCTGCTGCGCAAGGAGCGGGTGGAAGCGGAGATGGACGCGGAGATGCGTTTCCACCTGATGATGCGGGCGCAGGAGAACATCAGGAGCGGCATGACGCCGGAGAGCGCGGTGTGGGACGCGCGGCGTCGCTTCGGCAACTTGGAGCGCGTTAAGGAAGCGGCACGCGAGATAAAGGGAGGCGGGATGTTAGGAACCTTACTGCAAGACGTCCGTTACGGCGTGCGGATGATGATCAAGACCCCGGTTTTCACAATCATCGCGGTGCTCACGCTCGCAGCCGGAGTCGGCGCTAACACGGCTATCTTCTCGGTGGTCAACGCCGTGCTGCTCAAGTCGCTGCCATACCACAACTCACATCGGTTCGTCATCGTTTCCGGCACTGACCAGAGCGCGAGCCCGGGGACGATTTCCGCCGCCGAGGCGCAGGACTTCGCAACGCATCTCACGACGCTCGAAGACTTCGCGGCGATGCAGTCGCAGAGTGTTAACCTGACGGGCGGCGCGCAGCCGGAGCGTGTGCGCGGCGCATACGTGACAGCAAATTTCTTCGAGGTGTTCAACCTCTCGCCCACCGCCGGCCGCACGTTCGCGCGTGGCGAAGACCAACCGGGAGCCGAACGCGTCGTCGTCGTCAACGAAGGGTTCTGGCGTCGCCGACTGAACTCCGAACCGGAGTTGTCTGGCCGGAAAATCATTCTCAACGGCGAGCCGTTCAGCGTCGTCGGCGTCGTCCCGGACTCTTTCCGGCAGCCGTTCGACGATGAAGTCGAGGTCTGGACGACGGTGCAGTGGTTCCCCGGCTACTTGGCGCGGCGTGACGCGCGCTTCCTCTTCGGCATCGGCCATCTCAAGCCGGGCGTGACGCAGGCGCAGGCGCAGGTTGAAGCCGGCACCGTCGCCGCGCGGATGGCGCAAGTCTACCCGAACGAGAGCGCGGGGCGCGGCGCAAAGGTGGAACGGTTGGAAGAGAGGATGGTGCGGAACATACGCCCCATCATTCTCGCCCTGTTCGCGGCGGTCGGCTGCATTCTGCTGATCGCCTGTTCCAACCTCGCCAATTTAACGCTGGCGCGCGGCACGGCGCGGCAGAGGGAGTTCGCACTGCGGTCGGCTTTGGGCGCAAGCCGGGGTCGGCTCGTGCGGCAGTTGCTCACCGAGACGACGCTGCTCGCTTTGTTGGGCGGCGGCCTCGGCCTGCTCCTTGCCAAATGGGGGACGGACTTGCTGCTGGCGGTCAACCCTGACGTGCTGCCGCGTGGCGAAGTGCGGCTCGACGCGCCGGTGTTGCTGTTCACGCTCGGCGTGTCCGTGTTGACGGGCTTCCTGTTCGGCCTCACCCCGGCGTGGCAACTGTCGCGCCTCGACCTGAACACGGCATTGAAGGAGGGCGGGCGTGCCGTCGGCGACGGCGCGGGCGCGCTCCGGGCACGCAGCGTTTTCGTCGTCGTGCAAATGGCGCTCTCCCTCGTGCTGCTGGTCGGGGGCGCGCTCTTCATCAAGAGTTTTTACAAGCTGCTACAGGTTGACCCCGGCTTCAAGACTGAAAACCTACTGACGCTCGAATACCGTCTGCCGCGCAACAAATATGTCGAACCCGCAGCCCAGTGGGAATTTCATCGTCAGCTTGTCGAGCAACTGCGGGCGGTGCCCGGCGTGCAATCGGCCGCGCTCGTCAGGGGGCTGCCCTTAACCGGCAACAGCGCGTCGGTTCGCTTCGCCCTGCCCGACCGCGAGCCGCCGCCCAGAGGTCAGGAGCCGCAGGCTCAGTTCAACACGGCGACGCCGGACTATTTCGCCACCATGGGCATCCCCTTTGTTCAAGGCCGCCTCTTCAACGACGGCGACCGGCTCAACACGCCCGTCGTCCTCGTCATTAATCAGACGATGGCGCGCCGCTTCTGGCCGGGTCAAGACCCCATCGGCAAACAGATAAAATTTGTCGGCGACGACGACGAACCCGGCACGGTCGTCGGCGTCGTGGGCGACGCCAAGCACGACTGGCTGACCGAAGAGCAACGCCCACAAATCTATAGCTCCTACAGCCAGGTTCCGGGCTTCTTCGGCACGGTC
>DASYMM010000374.1:0-7267 GCA_036009085.1 Pyrinomonadaceae bacterium
TGAAGTCGCTTACGGCTGCGCGCCATCCCTGCCCGTTACTTTAACGACCGTTCCCATGAGCCACCAGAGGACGAGCGCGACTTCCGCGTCGCCGAAGTTGTAGTTGACGAGGGAACTGGCGCAGAAGCCCGCGAATGCGCCGGTTGCGCCGAGCAGGAGGCCGTGCGTGCCTGCGCCGGTCGCGGCGCGAAGGGCGCGCTCGCCGCGCGTGAGGATGAGCCAGAAGGTGGCGAGCAGCCAGAGCCAGAGGAGGAGCGCAGGCAGGCCGCGCTCGAAGGCGAGTTGGAGCGGCGTCGAATGCGTGTGAATTTGCACTTGGCCGGGAAAGCCCCATTCCGTCCAGTGTCGTTTGACGGCGTCCATGCCGTGACCGAAGACCGGGTGCTGCGGCGTGCGCGCGAGCGCGACGCGCGCGACGGCCAGACGCAGGCGCGAACTTTCGTCTCGCAGCCTGAGCGCGCCTTCCGCGCGCGTCCTCCACACGGCGAACGCGCCGAGCGACAGAGCGAGCGCGACGACAACACAGACGACGAGCCGCGCGCGCCCGCCGGAGGTTGCGCGCCACGCGACGACGCACGCGCCGACGGCGAAGGCGACGAGCGCGGTGCGCATGGCCGTGAGCGCGATGCCTGCGACGAGGCAGAGGAAGGCCGCGGCGAAGAGTGCGACGCGAAGACGCGGCAGAGGGCGCGTGCGCCGTCTCTGCCAGTGTGCGAGCGCGAAGCCGAGCGCGAGTTGGGCGAGGATTTGCAGCGTCTCTGCGAAGGTTTGGTAGTGGCGCGTCCAGCCGGAAGCGCGAAAGCGATGCGAGCGGCGAGCGGCGCGCAGACCCGACGGCGACGAACTCGCGCGCGTCTCGTCAGACACGCGCTCCACGCCGACGCGCTCGGCCTGTTCGCCCTGCGAAAAGAGACTCACGCGGAGCGGCTCGCCTGCGGGCGTCTCCCTGATCGCCTGATCGATCTCGGCGACGGAGTTGACGCGTCGCCCGTTGACGCGCCAGACCGCGTCGCCCACGGCGACATCAAGCGACGCGTCGCGCCGGAGTGGGCTGTCCGCCGCGATCTCTTCAACGACCAGACCGCGCCCGCGCGCCACTTCAAACGCGCTCCACAACGCGCCCGCCGCGCCCGAAGCGATCATCAACGCGGCGACGGCGTAGGCGCGGCGGCGCGTGGAGAGCGATTGCACGAGATAGTAGATGAGAAAGGTGCTGACCGAGATGAGCTTCAGCAGGCTGATGCGCGGCTCGGCGGAGAAGACGGCGGAGAGGACGCTCCAAGCGTAGAAGAGCCAGAGGGGCAGGTCGAGCGGCGTGCGGCGCAAATCGGTGCGGCGCGTGATGAGCGTGCGCGCGAGCCAGCCGGAGATGGAGACGGAGAGCGCGATCCACGCTCCGGCAATCGAATGCGGCGCGAAGACCGCGTAGAGCAGTAGGCCGCCGAAGGCCGCGCCCTCGGCGAGTCGCAGCAAGGGAGATAGCCGTGAAAACTTGGCGTGCGTGTCCGTGTCGCTCGTCGGGTCGTGGAGGCTCAAATCTTTTTTATCTCGTTGTTCGTAAGTATAAGTGAACGGTAATTTAAAAAGACTTAAAACCTTCACCACAGAGGCACAGCGGACACAGAGGGGGCGCAGAGGAAAACGATGAAGGAGGAACGCGGAACGAAAGCTAAAACTTCTTTGGCGCCTCCTTCAACGTGCCTCCTTCATCATTGCTTTCTCTGTGCCCCCTCTGTGTCTTCTGTGCCTCTGTGGTGAGTCTTACTTAATCTGGCGCAAGCTCAGTGAAGTGTTTGGGATAGTGCTAAAATGATGTCGTTGACACTCGTTGTCGGCGCATGTTAGCGTAAAATCTGCCCGCCACCGACCGACAAGTGTGCGAGCCGGGTGCGAGACGGTTAAGCGCGAGATGGCACTTTGAAGGCAGCCCACCACTGACGCGCGACGCGGACACGAAACATTTTTCCTGATGGGATTCGATAAAGCAAAGGCTATCAGTGCGGCTGAGAAGTATCTTGCTCAAGGCAAGATTCCATCGGCTATCACCGAGTATCGCCGCATCGTCGAGCGCGACCCCAACGATTATAGCGCGCTCAACACGCTCGGCGACCTCTACGCGCGCACCAAGAAGACGCCGGAAGCCATCGAATGCTTCGAGCGCGTGGCCGACCATTACCGCGAACAGGGCTTTACGCCCAAAGCCATCGCCGTCTATAAAAAGATTTCCCGCCTCGACCCGAACCTGCCCATCATCGCCCAACGTCTCGCCTTGCTCTACGAACAGCAAGGCCATTTCGTCGAAGCGCGCGAACAGTATCTCATCATCGCAGAGGCTTACGCGCGCGCCGGGCAGATGCGCCATTCGCTCGAAGCTCTCCGCCGCAGCGCAGACCTCGAACCGAACAACGTCGAGATTCGTCTGCGACTCGGCGACGGCTTCCTCAAGGAAAACTTGCGCGAAGAGGCTGCCGACGCGTTCACGGAAGCGGGCGAACGCCTGCTCGCGCGCGGCAACGCGCAGTGGGCACTTGAGGCTTACACGCAGGCTTACAAGGTGAGGCCGCTCAACCATGCCGTGTTGCACGGGCTGGTGGCCGCGCATTCCCAACTCGGCGCGTCGGACGAAGCGGCCTCCGTGCTCGAAAAGGCCGTGGCCGAAGAGCCGCGCGACGTGGAGTTGCGTGCGATGCTTTCGCGCGCCTACCTCGAAGCCGAAGACGCGCCCGCCGCCGAGCGCGCCACCGTCGCCCTCATCGAACTCGAAGCGTCGAACTACCCGCAACTCTTTGAAGTCGCGCGGCTCTATTTGCAGCGCGGCGACACGAACGCCGCCGTCGGCGTGCTCGCGCGCGTCACCGAACCCGCACTCGCCGGACGACAGGAACAGAAACTTCTCGGACTCCTGAACGAAGCTCTCGCCCGCGACCCCGAACAGATCGAAGCCCTGCGTCTCCTGCTGCGCATCTACACGTGGCAGCGCGACGACGACCGCATGCGCGTGACGCTCGAACGACTCGCCGAAGCCGCGCAGACGCATAATCTCCCCGGCGAAGAACGCCGCGCGCTAGAACATCTCGTGCGCCTCGTGCCCTTCGATCAAAGCTACCACGAACGCCTGTCCGAACTCGGCGACGCGCCCGTAAGCAAAGAGGACGAAGCGGAAGAGCCGGAGACTTGGTACGAACCGCCAATCGCAGAGGAAGTTGCCGCGCCGCGGCCTTCCCCGTCCGCGCCGGTCGTGACGCCGATCACTACGGAAGCCACGACCTTCGAGAACGTCTTCGAGAGCAGCGGCGGCGACGCTTTCGCAGACACTTTCGTTGACACGAGCGAATCAACTCCCGCTAACGTCGCGACGAGCGGCGGCGCGAGCGAATTTGAATGGAACTCCGTCGCCATGCCGGAAGCGGAGGAGCAGGAAGCGGAAGAGCCAACCGTCGTCACCATCGATCCCAACTCCTCCTTCGCAGACCTGAACGAAGATTTGAACGGTGCGGGGCAGCCGGGCTGGTCGTCCGCCTCCGTCTCCGCGAAGCCGATCCCTTTCGAGGCGGCGGAACTCGGCGGAGGTTCGTTTGTTGAAGATGCCGGACTGGCTCCCGAGAAGGGGACGGGCGAAGGGCGCATCAAGTTGTTGCTCGCGCAGGAACTCGAAAGCGTTGACTATTATCTCGCGCAAGGCTACACGGACATCGCGCGCGACACGCTCGACATGCTCGAACGCCAGTACGGCGCGCATGAAGAGATCGGCAAGCGGCGTCGCCTGTTGCCGCAGGAAGCGGACAAGTTAGGAGTTCTTTCGAGCGCGTCCGGTCTTACGTCCAACGAGTTTGAGAGCTTCGCGCCGATTGAAGAGACGGCAGAAGAAGTCGAGATCAGCGAGCACCTGTTCATCACCACTGCCGAAGCGGTGACGGAAGAAGAGTCCGCGCCCGTCGTCGCGGCGACGCCCGCGCCCGCCGCGCCGCCGCAGCCGGAAGTGCCGGCACTGAACAATGAACTCGCGGACATGTTCGATGAGTTTCGAGATGAAGTCGAAGCGGGCGATCCTGCGGCGTCTACAGGCGACTACGAGACGCATTACAACACGGGTCTCGCCTATCGCGAGATGGGCTTGGTAGACCAGGCCGTGGAGGAATTGCAGGCCGCCATCGCGCTCGCCGCGCCGCTGGACGGCACGCCGCGCTACCTGCAATGCTGCAACCTGCTCGGCCATTGCTTCATGCAAAAAGATATGCCGCGCCCCGCCGCGATGTGGTTCAAAAAGGGCTTGGACACGCCCGGCCACACGGAGGACGAGTATCAAGCACTACGCTACGAACTCGGCACGGCCTACGAACAGATGGGCGACCTCGAACGCGCCATCGAAATCTTCTCCGAAGTTTACGGCATGGATGTCAACTATCGCGGCGTCGCCGCCAAACTGCGCGACCTCCAAGCGAAAAAAGCAGTGACGAGTGACAAGTAACGAGTGGCGAGAGAAGGCAAGTAAATCGTAAATCATGAACCGTGAATAGACGAAGACGGTTTTCTCTCTCCACGATTCACGATTTACGATTCACGGTTTTTGTTCTAACTTGTCACTTGTCACCCGTCGCTTGTCACTGTTTTACTTATGTCAGCCAGATTAACCGTCATCTTCTACATCATCCTGTGCCTCGAAGCGGGGCTGGTGTTGACGTTTCTGCCGTGGATGCACCCGTTCGGCCTAAGCGATTGGGGCGACAATTTCTTCCTCGTCTATGCCGCACAGAAAATGGGGATGCACGGTTTGCAACAGGCGGTCGCTTCCGGTTGGGTGCGCGGCGCGGTGACTGGACTCGGCCTCGTCAATTTCGCGCTGGCCTTCTGGGAGATATTCAACTTTCGCCGCACCGTGCGCGCCCTCGACGGCCACGCCGACGCCGCCGACCCGACCACTCCGCTTTCGCCCCATGCCGCTCGACCTGACCACGCCGATTAGTTATCTCATCACCGACGGGCGCACGACCGAAGACACCAATTCGTCAAGCGCAGAGTTTACGCGCCTGTTCGTGCTCGTCGGCGCATGCGTCGAAGCGCGCGTCTCGCTCGTCCAACTGCGGGAAAAGGCGATGCGCCCGCGCGTGCTCTACGAACTCACGCGCCGCGCCGCCGACCTGACGCGCCACAGCCAGACGCGCCTACTCGTCAACGACCGCGCCGACATCGCGCTCGCCGCCGGAGCCGACGGCGTCCAACTCACCGCACGCTCGCTCGACCCGCTGGTCGTCCGCGACATCGCCCCGCGCGATTTTCTCGTCGGCGTCTCCACGCACTCGCTCGCGGAAGCGCAGGCGGCCAGCAGTATGGACGCGGACTTCGCCCTCTTCGGCCCCGTCTTCGACACGCCCTCAAAACGCGTTTACGGCGCACCACTCGGCCTCGAACTTTTGCGCGAAGCAGCGCACGCGCTCGCGCCCTTCCCGCTCTTCGCCATCGGCGGCATCACACGCGAACGCATCCCGCAAGTGATAGGCGCGGGCGCGCAAGGCGTCGCCGCCATCAGTCTCTTTCAGGACGAAAGCCAACTCGAAGCAATCGCCGACGAGGCTAGAGAAGCCGCCGGGGGATAAGCTTCCGGGCAAAAAGAACTTTCACGCACAGGCGCAAAAGACTAAAGGCGCAAAGAAAACCCTGTCGGTGATTCTTTGCGCCTGTGCGTGAAAATGGTTTTAACTTAGCTCCATGTCTATTCAAGAAACGAGCAACATGCCCGTCGCGCTGACCATCGCGGGCTTCGACCCTTCGGGCGGCGCAGGCGTTATCGCCGACGTGAAGACCTTCAGGGCCTTCGGCTGCTTCGCGACGGCTGCCGTCACGTCGCTCACGTTTCAGAACACGACGGGCGTGTTCGGCGCGACGCACGTGTCGGCGGCAGACGTGCGCTCACAGGTCTTGCCCGTCGTTGAAGACTTTCGCGTCGCGGGCTTGAAGACCGGGATGCTCCCGACGCGCGAAGTGATCTCGGAAGTCGCGCGCCTGCTCCGCGAGACGCCTCTCTGCGAAGTGCGTGCAATCGTTGACCCGGTCGTGCGCTCCACCTCCGGCTTCGACCTCATAGACGACGACGCGCTCGCCGCTTTGAAATCCGAACTGCTGCCGCTCGCCGCGCTCGCCACGCCCAACATCCCCGAAGCCGAGCGCATCACCGGACTTGAAATCAGGACGGAAGACGACATGCGCCGCGCCGCTGCGCTCATGCGCGAGATGGGCGCACGCGCCGTGCTCGTCAAGGGCGGGCACATGACGGGTAGTGAAGCGATTGACCTGCTCGACGACGCGGGCGAGGTGAAACTCTATCGCGAGCGGCGCATCGAGACCGACGCCACGCACGGCACGGGCTGCACGCTCGCCGCGGCCATCGCCGCCTGCCTCGCGCGCGGGTTGAATCTGCGAGACTCGGTCGGCGTAGCCAAGCGTTACGTCACGTGGGCTATACGCCTCTCACCGCGCATCGGGCGCGGCTTCAGCCCCGTCAATCACAACCTGCGCGCGCTCATTGACGAGCGCGGCGCGGTGGACATCATCGAAGACCGCGCGGGGACGTGAAACGCGGAACGATGAATTGAAGACAAGGAAATTGCTTCAATTCATCGCTCCGCGTTCATCGCTTGCTTTCGCTTATTGCCCGTCGCCCGGTTCGATGGTGACTTTCTCCATCACGACATCCGTGCGCGGGCGGTCGTTGCTGTCCTTCTCGACCGACGCGATGGCGTCAACCACCTCCTGCCCTTCGATGACACGCCCGAACTTGCTGTAGCTCGGCGGCAGCGGGTAATCGGCGTGCATGATGAAGAACTGCGAGCCATTCGTGTTCGGCCCCGCGTTCGCCATCGCCACGGTGCCCTTCGTGTACTTGCTTTTGTAAAGCTCGGACGAACGGTTGATCTCGTCTGCGAAGCGACCGCCGGAAGCGGATTCGCCGCCGCGACCCGTGCCCGTCGGGTCGCCGCCCTGAATCATGAAGCCGCTGATGACGCGATGAAAGATCACGCCGTCGTAGTAGCCGCGCTCGGCCAGCTTGATGAAGTTGTCCGTCGTCTTCGGCGCGTCCTCTTCCAACAACTCGAAGCGGATCGTGCCGTGATTCGTCTTGATGTTTGCGATACGATTTGCCATTAGTCTCTCCTCGTTATTTAACTTAATTTCCGTTTGGCCTCTCGGCCAGAATAAATTTTTCAATTGCCACGGCGACGCCGTCTTCGTCGTTGCTTTCTGTGACGTGGATGCCCGCGAGCGAGAGCAC
>DASYMM010000375.1:0-14275 GCA_036009085.1 Pyrinomonadaceae bacterium
ATCATGGCACACATCATTGCCATGCAGGCGACGCGCCGGCTTTTGTGGTCTTCCATAAAAAGAAGTGTGAGTAGGTAACAAACTTACATTTCGGTTTTGAGAAACCCGCTGCCGGCCAGTCGAGAGACGAAACGGCAGCGGGTTTCTCTTTTTGTTTGAACGGTTGTTCGGCTGACAAAGGCTTTTTATGTTTGAGCCACTATCTAAAATACCGGATGGCATGAGGTACTACTTCGGCGCGGAGTCGCGTCTGCGGCGCGGCGTCGAAGATGCCGTCATGGCTGTGTTTGACGGCTGGTCGTATGAAGAGATCACGACGCCGTGTGTGGACTACCTCGCGCTGTTCGAGCGCGGGATCGGGTACGAACAGGCGCACCGTGCCTTTCGTTTTACGGACACGGACGGGCGAATGCTCGCGCTCAGGCCGGACGTAACCTCTTCGGTGGCGCGCTCCGCCGCCACGCTCTTTGCCGACAGGCCGCGCCCCCTGCGCTTTTGCTATGCGTCGCAGGTGTTTCGCCAGCAACAGTTGTCGCACGCCCTGTGGCGACGTGAGAGCACACAACTCGGCTGCGAACTGTTCGGCGTCGAAGGTTTGAACGCGGAGATCGAAATGCTCTGCATCGCGACGGAGATTCTCAACGGCTTGAACCTCGGGCACGACTTCCGTATCACGCTCAACAGCGTCGAAATCTTCAACGGCATCTGCGAGCATCTCGCGCTCGACGAGCCGCAGCGCGAACGCATGCGCCAGCTTTTGGACAGGCGCGATGCCGCCGAGTTACAGAAATTTCTCGGCAATTTTGCGACCACCGAAGCCGAACGCGCCTCCTTCGTCAGGCTGACGCAACTGTCCGGGAAGGGCGAGATACTGGAAGACGCGCGGCGCATCATCACCAACCCGCGCTCCGCAACCGCTCTGGACGCTCTGGAAGCCCTCTGGCACATCATGCAAAAACTCGACCTGACCAACTTTTGCGACATAGACCTCGGCGATGTCTCCGGTCTCGACTATTACACCGGTCTGACCTGCAAAATTTACGTGCGGGGCGCGGGCGCGCACGTCGGGAGCGGAGGCCGCTACGATCATCTGACGGCCAATTTCGGACGCCCCGAAGCGGCTGTCGGTTTCGTCCTCGACCTCGACTCTTTGACCGACGTGCTCATGCGTAGAGAGACGGACGCCACGCCCGCCATCCACGGCGCGGCGACGCAGACGCTGGGCGACGCCGACCCGGCGACGCTGTTTATAGAGGCGCGCAGGCGGCGCGTGCGGCGCGAGCGCGTTTCGATTGACGGCGCGAGGTAACAGACGAATGACGGAATTAACCATCGCATTGGCAAAAGGGAGAATGCAGGACGAAGCGTTGCGTCTGCTGGCGCGCGTGGGTGTCCGTGTGAGCCAGTCTGCGCTCAGGTCGAGGCGGCTGGCGATTGAAGATGAGAGCGGCGCGCATCGCTTAATCTTCGTCAAGCCGTCCGATGTGCCTGTCTATGTCGAGCACGGCATCGCCGATTGCGGCATCGTCGGGCGCGACGTGCTGCTCGAATCCGGCGCAGACCTCCTGCAACCGCTCGACCTGCGGATAGGCTACTGCCGCATCGCCGTGGCAAGCCGCGCAGGGGAGTTCCACGGGGCGACGGGCGCGCTACGCGTCGCCACGAAGTACCCGCGAATTACCTCCGCACATTTCGGCGCGCGCGGCGTGCCGGTCGAGATCATTCAACTATCGGGGTCGGTCGAACTCGCGGCGGTACTCGGTCTCGCAGACTGCATCGTCGATCTGGTGGAGACGGGACAGACGCTCTCCGAAAACGGTCTGGAAGTGGTGGAAGTGATCACGGAATCGTCGGCGCGTCTGGTGGTCAACCGCGCGAGTTATCAACTGAAAGCGGCTGCCGTCGCGCGTCTGGTCGGCTCGCTGAGAGATGAGACGGAAACGGAAGGGCGGCATGATTGAAGTAATCCGCAAAGAGGAAGGACAGCGACGCGAGGCGAAACTGGCGCGCGTCGCGGCGCGCAGCGTCGCGCTCGACGGCGAACTGATGCGCGCCGTGGCCGTCGTGCTCGAAGATGTGAGGACGCGCGGGGATGAAGCGATCATCGAACTCACGGAGCGTTTCGACGGCGTCAGGCTTGAGCGCGGCGACTTGCGAATCGGCGAGCGGCAGTTGCGCGAGTCCGCGCGGCTTGCGGATGCGCCGGTGCGAGAGGCTTTGCGCGAAGCGATCAAGCGGGTGCGCGCGTTCCACGAACGGGAGCGCGAAGAATCGTGGGAGATGGAGGCGGGCGCGGGCGTTCGTCTGGGGCAGCGCATCACGCCTATCGAGCGCGCGGGGTTGTATGTGCCGGGCGGGACGGCGAGCTACCCTTCATCGGTCGTGATGAACGTGGTGCCCGCGCAGGTGGCAGGGGTCGAGCGCATCGTCGTCGCGACGCCGCCGCGCACGCTCGCGGAGAACCCGGCGTTGGCGGCGGCTCTGGTCGAGTTGAACGTGACGGAGGTTTATGCCGTCGGCGGCGCGCAGGCCATCGCCGCGCTCGCCTACGGGACGGAGACCATCCCGCGCGTGGACAAGATCACGGGGCCGGGAAACCGCTACGTCGCGGCGGCGAAGAAACTCGTCTTCGGGGTCGTCGGCATTGATTCGATTGCGGGGCCGAGCGAGGTCGTTGTCGTGGCGGACGACACGGCGCACGCGGAGTTTGTCGCCGCAGATTTGCTCGCGCAGGCCGAACATGGCGAGGACGCTTCGGCGATTCTCATTACGACGGACGAAAAACTCGCCGTCGCCGTTGCCGCCGAAGTCGAACGGCAGGCACGGAAGCTCGGTCGCCTGTCGCTGATCGAAAAATCGCTCGCGGACTTCGGCGCGATCATCGTGCTGGACGATTTAGACGAGGCGTGCGAACTGGTGAACCGACTCGCGCCCGAACATCTTGAGATCATGACGCGCGACGCGGAAGCGTTTGCTTCGCGCGTGCGTCATGCGGGCGCGATATTCCTGGGCGAGCACACGCCCGAAGCGGTCGGCGATTATTTCGCGGGGCCGAATCACGTGTTGCCGACGGGCGGCGCGGCGCGTTTCTCGTCCGCTCTGGGCGTCTATGATTTCGTCAAACGCACGAGCCTGCTGCGTTATTCGCCCGCCGAACTGGGGAACACGGCGCACATGATCGCCGCGCTGGCTCGCGCCGAAGGCTTGGACGCACACGCGCGCTCCGCGCTCATTCGTCTGGAAGACGGTGGCCGGTAATGACGGCTTCACGACGCCGCTTGTTGGTTGGTAGAGACTGCGGGAGTATCAAATGCTCGACGTGACAGAGAAGATCAAAACGCGCGTGCGCGAACTTCGCGCTTACGCGCTCACGCCCGAACGCGCCGCCGTGAAGCTCAACCAGAACGAAAACCCCTGGGACGCGCCGGAGCGCATCAAGCGTGAGAGCCTGCGACGTTTACAGGAGCGTTCGTGGTCGCGTTATCCCGATTTCGTGCCCGCGAGTTTGCACGCGCGGCTCGCCGAGTTCGCGGGTTGGCAATCCGAAGGCGTCGTCGCCGGTAACGGCTCGAACGAGTTGATCCAAGCCCTGTTGATGGTGACGATTGGCGAAGGCCGGCGCGTGCTCATCTGCGAGCCGACGTTTGCGCTCTACAGGCAGATCGCGACCGTGCTCGGCGGCGAGGTGTCGAGCGTGCCGCTCGATGCCGGGTTGAAATACGACGTGGCGGCCATCAGAGAGAAGATGCAAACAATCGAACCCGACGTGACGATCCTCTGTGCGCCGAACAACCCGACCGGATGCGGAATCGCTGCGCCCGATCTCGTCTCGCTGCTGGAAGCCACAGACGGACTCGTCGCCGTTGACGAAGCCTACTTCGAGTTTGCCGCGCGGACGCACGCGCCGCTTTTGCAGCGACACAAAAACCTCGTCGTCTTTCGCACCTTCTCGAAAGCGATGGGGCTGGCGGCGTTGCGCGTCGGCTATCTGCTGGCCGCGCCCGAACTCGCGCGCGAGATCGGGAAAGCCGTACTGCCCTATAACCTCAACGCCGTCTCGCAAACAGTCGCGGAGGTTGCCGTCGAACTCTACGAATCCGAACTGCGGCCACAGGTGGCGCGCATCATTGCCGAGCGCGAAAGGCTCTACGCGGGGCTAAACACAATCGAGGGACTTGAGGCCGTGCGGTCGGAGGCAAACTTCATGGTCGTTCGCACACGCATCAAGCCCCGCACAGTTTTTGAAGAGTTGCTCCGGCGCGACATTCTGATCCGCGACGTGAGCGGCTACCCTTTGCTGCGAGAATATTTTCGCGTGAGCGTCGGCACACCCGGCGAAAACGATCTGCTCCTGTCGGCGTTACATGAGATTTTCGCCTGAGCGTCGCGAACCGTCTTTCAACGACGACCGGCGAAGTCGCAACCCCGGAGCTTTGTTAACGGGAGAGAGAAAATTATGAGCACACAACTGCAAACGCGCGCGGCTGAAGTTCGACGGCAGACGAAGGAGACTGACGTGCGAGTCTCTTTAAATCTCGACGGGGGCGGGCAGTCGCGCGTCTCTACGGGCGTGCCGTTTCTCGATCACATGCTCGAACTTTTCGCGCGCCACGGCCTCTTCGATCTGGAAATTGAGTGTCGCGGCGATCTTGAGATAGACGATCACCATTCGGTGGAAGACGTTGCTATCTCGCTGGGCGAGGCGTTCGCGCGCGCTCTCGGCGACAAGCGCGGCATCACGCGTTACGGCTCCGCGCTCGTTCCGATGGACGAGGCTCTGTGCCGCGCCGTCGTCGATCTGTCGGGACGCTTCTACCTCGTCTATGAAGTTGAGACGCGGCGGCAGATGATCGGCAATTTCTCGGTCGAGTTGGCCGAACACTTCTGGCGTTCCTTTGCCGAAGCCGCGCGCTGCAATCTGCACCTCGATCTGCTGCGCGGGCGCAACACACATCACATTCTCGAAGGAACGTTCAAGGCGACGGCGCGCGCGCTGCGGCAGGCGGTGGAACTCGACCCGCGCGTCGAGGGCATTCCGAGCACGAAGGGGATGTTGTGAGCGCGCGCGCGGAAGTGGCGATCATTGACTACGGCGTCGGCAACCTGCGCTCGGTCGGAAAGGCTTTCGAGGCGACGGGGTGCGAGGCGATAGTCAGCGCAGACATAGGTGTGCTGCGCGCGGCGAAGCGTTTGGTGCTGCCGGGCGTCGGCGCGTTCGGCGCGTGCATGAAGGCTCTCGGCGAGCGCGGCTTCGACGAAGTGGTGCGCGAACGCGCGGCGGAAGGGACGCCGATCCTCGGCGTGTGCGTCGGGATGCAAATGCTGTTTGAAGAGTCGGAAGAGTTCGGGCGCACGCGCGGGTTGGGCTTGCTCGGCGGGCGCGTGCGACGCTTCTCGCAGGAGCTGCTGGTGCCGCAGACGGGCTGGAATCAAGTTTGGCCTCAAATTTCGCATCAAATTTCGCATCAAATTTCGCATCAAATTTCACCGCGCGGCTCGCACCCTTTGCTTGAGGGGATTGAAGAGGGAACTTTTTTTTACTTCGTCCACTCGTTTTACTGCGAGCCGTCGGAGCGCGAGGTCGTGTGTGCGGAGACGGAATACGGCGCGCGTTATGCTTCGGTCGTCGCGCGCGAAGCAATCTGCGGCGTCCAGTTTCACCCGGAGAAGAGTCAGTCGGCGGGGCTGCGCCTGTTGCGAAACTTCGCCTCGCTGGAAAGCGCGTAAATCATCAATGCTGGCAAAACGTATCATTCCCTGTCTCGATGTTGATCGCGGGCGCGTGGTCAAAGGGATTCGCTTTCTGTCGCTCGTTGACGCGGGCGATCCCGTGGAACAGGCGCGACGCTACGACGCAGAGGGCGCGGACGAGTTGACGTTTCTGGACATCACCGCCTCTTCGGACAGGCGCGCCATTGTCTCCGAACTCGTGCGCCGCGTGGCCGACGAAGTCTTCATCCCGTTCACCGTCGGCGGCGGCCTGCGCGGCCTCGAAGACATACGCGCGGTGCTGCGCGCCGGGGCGGACAAGGTGACGCTGAACACGGCGGCGTTCGAGCATCCCGAAGTGATCGGCGAAGCGGCGGAGACTTTCGGCAGCCAGTGTATGGTCGTCGCCATTGACGCGCGGCGAAGGGCGGCAGGCGACGGCGCGGGCGGTTGGGAAGTGTTCACGCACGGCGGGCGAAGCAGGACGAAGCAGGACGCCGTCGAGTGGGCGGCGCGCGCCGAAAGGCTCGGAGCGGGAGAGATTCTTTTGACGAGCATGGACGCAGACGGAACGCGCGACGGCTTCGACATCGAACTGACGCGCGCCGTGGCGGAGGCGGTGCGGATTCCCGTCATCGCTTCGGGCGGCGCGGGCAAGCTCGAACATTTTTACGACGCGCTGACGGAGGGACGAGCCAGCGCGGTGCTCGCCGCGTCGCTCTTTCATTTCGGCGAGTACAAGGTTTCCGAAGTCAAAGATTACCTGCGCGGGAGGGGAGTGGTGGTGCGATGACGAAGTTCGCTGTTGACGAGTTGAGATACGACGAGCGCGGCCTCGTGCCCGTCGTCGTGCAGGACGCGGCGACGCGCGAAGTGCTCACCGTCGCCTGCATGAACGCAGAGAGCCTGCGGCGCACGCTCGACGAAGGCGAGACGTGGTTCTGGTCGCGTTCGCGCGCGTCGCTCTGGCACAAGGGCGAGACTTCCGGCCACACGCAACGCGTCGTCGGCGTCGCGGTTGATTGCGACCGCGACGCGCTCGTCGTGCTCGTCGCGCCGCGCGGCGCGGCCTGTCACACGGGCGCACGCTCCTGTTTTCAACACGAGATCGAAGGGGCGCGGCCGTCCGGCGAAGCGGAAAGCCGTATGTGGATCAACGAGGCAGAAAGCCGTGTGCGGGCGGGAGAGCCGCGCACGCTCGGCGCGACGCTCGCCGGACTTTACACACGCATCGAGAGCAGGCGGCGGGAGATGCCCGAAGGCTCCTACACGACTTATCTCTTCGAGCAGGGGTTGGATAAAATTCTGAAAAAAGTCGGCGAGGAAGCGGCGGAGACGATCATCGCGGCGAAGAACGACGATGCCCGAGCCTTCGCCGGTGAAGTCTCAGACCTCCTCTATCACCTGCTCGTGTTGATGGCCGAACGCGGCGTGCCGCCGGAAGAGGTTGAGGCCGAACTCGCGCGCCGCGAAGGAAAGGGAGTGACGGAATGAATCGAGACGAACCGAAACTTGAAGAGTTGCTCGATTTCGCCGTCGGACTTGCGCGCGGCGCGGGCGAGATCACGTTGCGCCACTTCCGTCAAACCTTCACCCCCGAACGCAAGGCCGACGGCTCGTTCGTCACACAGGCCGACCGCGAAGCCGAAAGATTCATCCGCGCAGGGATCGAAGAAAGATTTTCGCACGACTCCGTGCTCGGCGAAGAAGAAGGGGCGCGTGCGGGCGCGTCAGGCAGGCGTTGGATCATCGATCCGATTGACGGAACTTATTCGTTCGTACATGGCGTGCCGCTCTACGGCGTCCTCGTCGCGTTGGAGATCGAGGGTGAGGCTGTCCTGGGCGTCGTCAATCTTCCCGCGCTCGGCGAACTCGTCTACGCGGCGCGCGGGCACGGCTGTTTCTGGAACGAGACGCGGGCGCGTGTCTCCACAGTCGCGTCGTTGGGCGAAGGCTTGCTGCTCTCGACCGACTTCGGGACGTGCGAGCGATACGGCTTCGGCGCGGCGACGCGCAGGCTGGAACGCGCGGCGGGCGCGCGGCGCACCTGGGGCGACTGCTACGGCCACGTCCTCGTCGCCACCGGGCGAGCCGAAGTGATGCTCGATCCGGTGATGAACGTCTGGGACTGTGCCCCGCTGCTGCCGATTCTCGAAGAGGCCGGAGGCACCTTCACGGATTGGCGCGGCCAACGCACGATTCATGGCGGCAACGCGATCTCAACCAACGGCCTATTGCTTGATCCGGTGCTCGAACTCGCTGGGCGCGAAGAATAGGTCGCGTCCTAAATTGATTTGAACACTCTCTGCGACATCTCTGCGGGTGTGCTCTGCGCCTCTGCGGTGAATGCCGTTTGAACCAGCCTTCACCGCAGAGACGCGGAGATGTCGCAGAGAGTTTTAAGCTGAAATGAAGAGCGGTAAAGTCGTCAAGAAGGGCAAGAAATTTCGATGCAGATTATTCCCGCCATTGATTTGAGAAACGGCCAATGCGTGCGGCTGATGCAGGGGCGGCGGGCGGAGGCCACAGTGTACGACGGCGACCCGGTGGAGATCGCGCGCGCGTTTGCAGCAGCGGGCGCGCCCATGCTGCACGTGGTTGATCTGGACGGGGCTTTTGCCGAAACAAACTCGCCGAATCGTGCGGTGGCGCGGCGCATCATCGAGGCGTTGGAAATACCCGTGCAGTTCGGCGGCGGGCTGCGTGAAATTTCAGACGTGCGTGAACTCGTCGAGAGCGGCGCGGCGCGCGTCGTCGTCGGGACAATGGTTTTGGAGTCGGAGGAAAAGTTAACGCGGCTCGTAGAGTTGTTCGGCGCGCGCATCGCCGTCGGCCTCGACGCGCGCGGCGGTCGTGTCGTTACGCGCGGTTGGGAAAAACAGGAGGAGGTGACGGCGTGCGAACTGGCCGCACGCGTCGCCGCGCTCGGCGTCTCGCGGATCATTTATACGGACGTGGCGCGCGACGGGACTTTGGAGGGCGTGAACGTGGAGCAGACATGCGCCGTCGCGCGTGCGTCCAATTTGCCGGTTACGGCTTCGGGCGGCGTGTCCTCGCTCGCCGATATAGAGCGTTTGAAGACGGCCTGCCGCGCCCGCATTGATAGCGTCATCGTGGGAAAAGCGCTCTATGAAAAACGCTTCACTTTAGAGGAAGCGTTGCGCGCCGGAGCATAATTACAGAGCGAAAAACCGGTTGTTTTCCGCAAACGGGCAGGTATGCCCGGTCGGTCGTCGTCGCCGGTCGCCGGTGGAATTTTCTTGACTGTCGTTCCGCCTCCTTGACTGTCGTTCCGCCTCAAGGTTAGTCTGTTGTCGCTCCCTTTGGCCGATGAATGTTGCCGGGTTTTCACCCCCGACATCCCTCATCTCTTAATTCGGAACTCAGGAAAAGATTAGTGACTCAGTCTCCTCGCAACGAGACACACCTCCCGGGGAAAAGTGCGGCAACTTTTCGGCGGCGCGGTGTGTCCGGGCGTCAGAGGCACGGGTCGCAAGGTATTCTTTCAGCTTATCTAATCTAAAAGCGCGACGGCTACCGACTTGGAGCCGTCGCGCTTTTTACATGCACGGTCTCCTGCGGCGGTGCGGATTGAAGAGGGCATGATGCTCACAACTATTAATCAAAGCAAGAGAAAATTGCTTGTCATAAAGTTTACGGTTTTATTACTTATAACGGTTTGCGTCGTCACTATAGGCGCGGCGGCGCGGCTTCATGCGAGCGGCGCGCCTGCTCAATTAGTGAGCGCAACGCCGGCGGCGTTCGACGCGCGCGGCCTCGACCCGGTCGCGTCACAACACCCTGCGCGCCAGTCGGCTTATACCGTCAGTTGGACGCACACGGCGACATCGCCTGACGGGCACGCGCGCCTGCTCCAGACCACCACGCGCTACCAGCGTGCGGACGGAGCATACAAGCTCGTCCATACTTATCACGCGCCAGAGAGAGTCGCGGGGCGGGTGGAGGTCTATTTCGGCTTCGACGGCCTCGGCGTCTTCCGTCTCGACGCGGAGCGCAAGCAACTCGTCTTCACCGCGCCGCTCTTGGAGGATGCGCCGGAAGATGTGCGTGAGGCTTTGCGTGAAGACCCGCGCTTCGAGCGCGAAGAGGATGTGCGAGGGCAGAGTGCCTTCGTCCTGCGCACGACCGCGCCGGGAGGCGCAGGTTACACGGAAGAATATCGCGCTCCCGCGCTCGGCGGGCTGCTCGTCAAGCGCGTGGAAGAGTCTGCGCGCGGGCGACAGGCGATGGAGCCGACGGAGTTGGCGTTGGGCGAACCAGACGCCAGCCTCTTTGCGGAACTCGGGCAGTACCCGGCTGACTACGCGGCCTACGAGCGGAGCATCGCGCAGATGGAGCGCGGCGAGGGACGCGAGGCGGCGCAACTCATGCGCGAGCTAATGCGAAGGATGCAAACTAAAAAATCGAGTAGCCGGTAAACCATCGCGCGCCGACTTTTAAACGCTCGCGCGCCGACTCTTCGCTCATGCCGGTGCGCTTCATCACATACTTTTTTTAACTTGATCGCCGACACGCCTCACGAGGTTTAAATTTCGATGCACACTTCTCATATCAGCCGCCGCCAGCGTTCTCTCAAAGTCTTTTGCGCCGCTCAGTTCCGAAGCGTCCGCAGTCTGTTCGTCATGCTCGCCGTTGCCCTGTGCATGGCGGCGGGCGCGTCGGCTCAGGAGAATAAGCAGTACACGCAGAACGCGCCGGATCAGTCGCTCAAGAGCGACGCACGCGTTGACCCTTCGACCCTCGGCATGAGTGTGAGCGTGCCCCTCGGCGGCGCGCCGGGGCGTGCCGGATCGAGTCTGCCCGTCTCCCTGCGCTATTCCTCGAAGCAGTGGCGCATCAAGCACACGCTCTCCTGGTTCACCACCGCCGGCAGCGCGAAGAGTTGGACGCACGCCCTGTTCTCCGAGAACGCGACCGCTGGGTGGACGAGCAGCCTTGAACCGCCGCGCATCGAGTTCACCGCCGAGCAACAGTTGTTCGACGACTTCGGCGTAGCGATCAGCGACGACCCTCAAGCCCCGCCCGCCAATGCTTACTACATCCGTCGCCTCAACGTGCACCTGCCCGATGGGTCGAGCCACGAGTTGCGCAAAGACGACGCGCCGCAGTGGTTGGATCGCACCAACCCCGTCTATGACTACACGGGCATGTTCTACGCGGTGGACGGCTCGGGTGCGCGCTACGACGCGACGAACGGTGTGCTCTATCTGGCCGACGGCAGCCGCTACATCTTCGGCGCGCGCCAGACCATCACGCGTTACAGCCGCACGGTGGACGGGCGTTGGGGCACAACCTACATTGATCGAAACGGCAACACGTTGACCTACAACCTGAGCACGAAGACTTGGAGCGACACGCTCGGGCGAAGCTATGCCCAGCCGTTACCTGACGACCCGACCGTCGGGCTGCAAACTTATAGCCTGCCGGGCGTGGGCGGCCACACGCTGTCCTACACTTTGCACTGGCAGAATCTGGGAGACTCGTTGCGCGCCCCGGAGGCTGTGCGCTACACCTCGAACAAACGGTGCGCCACTCCGAATTCTTACCCCGCGCTCAGTCCTTCGCTCTTCACGGGCGGCCCTTTGCTGGGAGCCTACATCTGCGGCGATGTCTTCAATCCTGTCGTGCTCGCCAAGATTGTTCTGCCGAACGGGCAGTTTTATGAATTCAAGTACAACGTGTGGGGCGAGATCGAGCAGGTCAACGCGCCCGGCGGCGGCTACGAGCGTTTCCGCTATGACAAGGTTCCGACGCTGGGCGAGGTCAACCGGCCTTACGACGAGGCCAACCGCGGGGTGGTCGAACACTGGATCAGCCCGAGCGGGACGGGCGTGGAAGAGACGACGCATCGCTGGCAATACTCGCTCACACGCCTGACGAGCAGCGGCGGAGCGGTGGCGACGACGACAGCGCCGGAGGGCGTCACGCGCAGCGAGCGCGTCTTGTACTCATCGGGTACCGGCGACTACGGCTTCGGCAACCCGCTGGCGGGGATGATCTCGGAGGAGCGCGTCTACAATGCGTCTAACGTGATGCTGCGTCGCACGCTGAACGGGTGGTCAGTCATCACGCCCGCAGGCAGCACGAGGGCGCGCGACCCGCACCTCACCAAGAGCGTCAGCCTCATTCTCGACACGGGCGGGAACGCTCTGGCTTCGACCACCGAGATGCACTACGACGCAGACCTGAACGTGGATTGGACGAAGAAGTACGACTACGCTTCGGTCGCCTCCTCGACGGCGCAGACGGGCGCGATAACCTCCATCCCCAACGGCGCGCTCGTCCGCACGGACGAGACGACGTATCTCGTCAACGATACCGCGATCAGTTCGACGGTCAGGCAGTCGTATCGCGACCGCAACCTGACGGGGCTGCCCTCGTCTTCACGAATCAAGAACAGCGCAGGCACAATCGTCGCGCAGAGCGAGTATAAATACGACGAGGCGGCTTATCCGCTCCTGACTTACGGCGCGGTGACGGGTTGGACTGATCCGGCGACCAGCGTGCGCGGTAACGCGACGACGACGAGAAGTTGGCTCGACACGGCGAGCGCATGGGTCGAGGCGCACGCGCAGTACGACCAGACGGGCAACGCCCGGTACATGTGGGATGCTAAGGGCAATCTCTCGGAGGTCGAATACTCCTCCGCCTACCACTACGCCTACCCGACGCTCACGAGGTCTGCGATCCCGGACGCGACGAGCACGCGCGGCAGCAACACCGCGCTCGTCACAACGAGCGTCTACGACTTTTGGACGGGACGGGTTACTTCAACTAAGGATGCCAACGGCCAGGTCAACGGGCTTTCGACAACCTACGAGTATAACGATGCGTTGGACAGGCTGACCAAAGTTAACAACCCCGACGGCGGGTGGACGACCTACTGGTATGGACACAACGCCTATGGCGACTACACCGGCACGCGCACGGCGATCAATGCGACGCAGAACACGGAAGGCTATCAGTTTTTCGACGGGCTGGGGAGAGCCGTGCGCTCCTTCCAACTGGAAGGCAGCCAGTGGATCACCTCCGACACAGAGTACGATTCGATGGGGCGGGTCAAGCGTGTGTCGAACCCGTACCTGACGGGCGGCTCCGGCACTCCGATCAACCCCTCCGGCTACTGGACAACAACCGCCTACGATGCGCTCGGCAGAACCTCGACGGTGACGAAGCCGGACAACGCGCAGGTTACAAACGCCTACAGCGGCAACATGGTGACGGTGACTGACCCGGCAGGGAAGGCGCGGCGCAGTGTGACCGATGCGCTGGGGCGTCTGGTGCAGGTCGTGGAAGCCCCGGCGGGCGTGGCCTACCCGACCAACTACACCTACGACGAGCGGGGAAATCTGCGTAAAGTTAATCAGAGCGGCCAGCTACGCTATTTCATGTACGACTCTCTGGGGCGGCTCATCCGTGCGCGCAACCCGGAGCAGAGCGTGAACTCCGGTCTGGCTCTTCAAGATTCCTTCAAGGCTCCCGATGACGCCGCGCCGAACGGTCAGTGGACGTTGGGTTATGCCTACGACAATAACGGCAACCTCTCGGCCAAGACAGACGCGCGGGGCGTGACGGCCAGCTACACTTACGACCCCCTGAACAGGGTCCTGGACATCGGCTATTCCGACGGGGTGACGCCCGGCGTCGGGGTGGTCTATGACAAGGCGGCCAACGGGCGCGGGCGTTTTTCGTGGAACTGGGCGTACATGGGGCCGAGCGCGGCCAACTCGCACACGGCAATAGATTCCTACGATGCGATGGGGCGCGTCACGGTTCAACGGCAACACTTCTGGGTGAACAGCGATTGGGGGCAGGCTTACACGATAAGTCGCTCTTATGACTTAGCCGGGCACGTCGTCTCGCAGACCTACCCGTCCGGGCACACGGTCAACTACAGCCAGTTCGACGTGGCCGGTCGCTTGAAGCAGTTCACGGGAAACCTCGGCAACGGCGTGACGCGTACCTACGCCACGAACATTTCTTACGACGAAGCGAGCCGGATGCGCGAGGAGCAGTTTGGCACGACCAGCGCGCTCTATCACAAACTGCACTACAACGTGCGCGGGCAACTTTACGACGTGCGCCTCTCGACCGTGGCGTGGGCGACCGACGAATGGAACTGGAATCGCGGCGCGCTCGTCAACCACTTCAGCAGCGTGAACGGTTGGGCGGCGACCGGGACGGATAATAACGGCAACGTACTTCTGGCGCAGCACTGGGTGCCGAATAACGATCAGATCAGCAGCTACCAGTGGATGAACCAGTATTATACCTATGATGCGTTGAACCGCCTCGCGTCCGTCATGGAACAGGCAAACGGCGCGACCACGACGGGCGCGCAAGTGTTCATCTACGACGCCTTCGGCAATCGCACCGTGGATGCGGCGCAGACGTGGGGCACAAACATCCCGGAGCCGCAGTACACGGCGAGCACGGCGACGAACCGCCTCGGCGTGCCCTCCGGCTACAGCGGCGTGATGAGTTACGACGCGGCAGGCAACCTCACCTACGACACGCACACCTCAAGCCCCGCACCCGGCACGCG
>DASYMM010000376.1:0-21913 GCA_036009085.1 Pyrinomonadaceae bacterium
GAAATTCCGCGCTGGCAACTTTGAAACTCGGCATTCATCAAATGAAACGCGGCGGCTTCATCTCCGAACACGATGCGCTCATCGGCGAAAAACTCGCGCGCATTCTGACGGGCGGCGATCTCAACCACCAGGCGCGCGTCAGCGAACAGTATTTGCTAGACCTCGAACGCGAGGCTTTCCTCTCGCTCGCCGGGCAGCGCAAGACGCAGGAACGCATGGCCGCCATGCTCAAGACCGGAAAGCCGCTGAGGAATTAGTGCGAAGTCTGAAGTCTGGAGTCTAAAGTCATAACACGCTTCTTGACTCCAGACTTCAGACCCCGGACTTATCAGACTTTGAGTTATGGATTATCCGGTGACGCCCGCAGTGAGGTTGCTGCGCGAGAAGAAGGTGGAGTTTGAGCCGCACCTCTATAATTATGAGGAGCGCGGCGGGACGCGGCACTCCGCCGAATCCTTGGGCGTTGACGAGCACGCGATTGTGAAGACGCTCGTGATGGAGACGGAGGCGCGGAAACCGCTGGTCGTGTTGATGCACGGCGACCGGGAAGTTTCGACGAAGAACCTCGCGCGCACGATTGGCACAAAGAGCGTGCAACCGTGCGACCCGCAGACGGCGCAGAAGCACACGGGCTACCTCGTCGGCGGAACAAGCCCGTTGGGCACGCGGGCACGCCTGCCAATCTACGTCGAGCGCACGATCTTCGCGTTGCCGAAAATTTACATCAACGGCGGGAAGCGCGGTTTTTTAGTTTCCATCAACCCGCAGGACTTGCGTGTGCTGTTGACTGTCGAAGAAGTTGAAGTGGCGATTGAAAAGGTGTAGCCCGGCGGAGTTTGAAGCTTAAAGCGCAAATTTAGTTTGGCCGGAGTTTGAATAGGGGACGAATTATGAGAGACGCAGTTATCGTATCGGCGGTGCGGACGGCGGTGGGCAAAGCGCCGAAGGGAACTTTGCGCGACACGCGACCGGATGAGATGGGCGCGACCGTGATCAAGGAAGCATTAGCACGCGCCGAAGGCGTGAAGCCCGATGAAGTCGAAGACGTGATCATGGGCTGCGCGATGCCGGAGGCGGAGCAGGGCATGAACGTGGCGCGCGCGGCGGCGATTCGCGCGGGGCTGCCTGTGGAAACATCGGCGATGACGATCAATCGCTTCTGCTCGTCGGGGCTGCAATCAATCGCGATTGCGGCTGACCGCATCAGGACGGGCGCGGCGGACGTGATCGTCGCGGGCGGTTTGGAGACGATGTCTCTGGTTCCGATGGGCGGGCACACGATCCGACCGAACCCGTATCTGGTCGAGCACTACCCGGATTTTTATTTGAACATGGGACTCGCCACGGAGAACGTCGCGCGCAAGTATGAAGTGTCGCGCGAGGCGCAGGACGAGTTTTCGTATCAGTCGCACCAGCGCGCGGCGGCGGCGCAGGACGCAGGGAAGTTCGCAGACGAGATCGTGCCGCTCACGGTCGTCTTTGAAGAGTTGGACGAGCGCGGGCGAAAGCAGCGACGCGAAGTGACGTTTGAGACGGATGAAGGCGTCAGGCGCGATACGTCTGCGGAAGGCTTGGCGAAGTTGCGTCCGGCGTTTCATGCGAAGGGCACGATCACTGCGGGCAACGCGTCGCAGATGTCTGACGGTGCGGCGGCGGCGGTTGTGATGTCGGATGAACGCGCGCGCGCTTTGGGCTTGAGGCCAATGGCGCGTTTCGTCGCCTACGCTACAGCCGGGTGCCCGCCCGAAGAGATGGGCATCGGGCCGGTCTATGCGATCCCGAAAGTGTTGAAGATCGCGGGGCTGACGCAGGATCAGATGGATGTTATCGAACTGAACGAAGCTTTCGCGGCGCAGAGTCTAGCGGTGATTCGCACGCTCGGACTCGACCCGGAGCGTGTGAACGTCAACGGCGGCGCGATTGCGCTCGGCCACCCGCTCGGCTGCACGGGCGCGAAGTTGACGGCGACGGCCTTGCGCGAACTCGAACGCCGCAACGGTCGCTACGCGATGGTGACGATGTGCGTCGGCGGCGGCATGGGCGCAGCCGGAATTTTTGAAAGGATTCAAGAATAGTTTCAGGTTTCAGGTTTCAGGTCTGAAACTGTTGAACTTGAAACCTGAAACTTGAAACCTGAAACCCCAAACTTGAGACTACTATTAAAAGGAGAGCCGTTATGTCAGCCGTAGCCGAAGAGAAAAAGATAATTGTGGGCGGGAGTTTTCTGATCGAGGAGCGCACGCCGGAGGAGGTGTTCACGCCGGAGGATTTCACGGAAGAGCACCGCATGATCGCCGAGACGACGCGCGAATTTATGGACAACGAAGTGCGCCCGGCGACCGACGAGCTTGAGAAGCACAACTGGCAACTCGCGCGCGAGTTGATCCGCAAGTCTGCGGAGTTGGGGATGGTTGGCGTGAACATCCCGGAAGAATACGGCGGCCTCGGACTCGATCAGACGAGCGGCGCAATCGTCGGCGAACTCTTGGGGCGTTCGGCCAGTTTTGCCACCACGCTCGGCGCGCAAAGCGGCATCGGTCTTACGCCGATCCTCTATTTCGGCACGGAAGCGGCGAAGAAAAAGTATCTGCCGAAGATCGCTTCGGGCGAGATGGTGTCGGCTTACGCTTTGACCGAAGCCGGGTCGGGTTCGGACGCGATGGCGGCGAAGGCCACTGCGCGCCTGAGCGAAGACGGCACGCACTACATTTTGAACGGCGAGAAGATGTGGATCACGAACGGCGGTTTCGCCGACGTGTTCATCGTCTTCGCCAAGATTGACGGCGACAAGTTCAGCGGCTTCATCGTCGAGCGGCAGGAGGGTCTGACGAACGGCGCGGACGAGCACAAGATGGGCATCAAGGGTTCTTCCACCACCGCGCTCATCCTGAACGACGCGAAGACGCCCGTGGAAAATCTCCTGGGCGAGGTCGGCAAGGGCGCGAAGATCGCTTTCAACATTTTGAACATCGGTCGCTTCAAACTCGGCGCGATGTGCAACGGCGGGATGAAGTTGATGCTGCACGATGCGGTGCGCTACGCGAACGAGCGGCATCAGTTCGGTCGTCCGATCTCTTCGTTCGGCGCGATCAAGGCGAAGCTGGCGGAGATGGCGATCAAGACTTGGGTGGGCGAGGCGATGGTCTGGCGCACGCTCGGACTCATCGAAACGGCCGTGAGCGGCGAGACTGACGCGGAGGCGAAACTGCGCGGCATCGAGGAATACGCGGCGGAGTGTTCGATCATCAAGGTCGCGCTGTCGGAGTATTGCGATTTCGTCGCCGACGAGATGGTGCAGATTTACGGCGGCTACGGTTATTCGGCTGACTACCCGGCGGAGCGCGCCTATCGCGATTCGCGCATCAACCGCATCTTTGAAGGCACGAACGAGATCAACCGCATGTTGATTCCCGGTCGCATGATGAAGAGCGCGATGTCGGGTCGGCTGGCGCTCCTGCCCGCCGCGCAGAAGTTGATGGACGAAGTTTTGTCGCCGTCGCTTCCGTCGTTCGACGAAGACGAAAGCGTGCTCGCAACCGAGTCGAAGCTCGTGCAGAACGCGAAGAAGGTCGCCTTGATGACGCTCGGTACGGCGGCGCAGAAGTACATGGCGAAGCTCGCCGACGAGCAGGAGATTCTGATGGGCGTGGCGGACATCGTGATGGACGTTTACGCGATGGAGTCGGCCATCCTGCGCGCGCAGAAGCTCGCGACAAACAAAGGCGAAGAGGCCGCGGCGCGTTATCTCGACATGACGCGCGTGTTTTGCAGCGACGCCGTCTCGCGCATCGAAGCGCGCGCCAAGACGACGCTCGCCGCCATGAGCGAAGGCGACGAACTCCGCACGCTGCTCGCAGCCCTGCGCCGCTTTACGAAGAACACGCCCATCAACACCGTAGCCGCGCGCCAGCGCATCGCGGATGTTTTGATCAAGGTGAACAAGTACGCGTATTAGAGTCTCGTAGGGACGATTGAGTTAAAGGGTAAGGAAATCATTGAGTCCCGTAGGGACGGTTGAGTGAAGCATTCAATCGTCCCTACGGGACTCAAGCGCAAGCGCATATTACAATCCCAGCGATAAATCGCCGGGCTATTTTCAACTGCCCCGAACGGGACAAATAAAAATCATACTTCATTAATTGAACATATGAAGATAATTCCAATTTCCCTGCCGACACCGTTCTACATCGGCCCCGTCAACGTCTATTTGATCGCGGAAGACCCTGTGACTTTGATTGACACGGGGCCGAAGACGCGTGAGGCGTCGGAGGCTCTGCGCGAGGGTTTGCGGCGCGCGCGTTTTCGCGTGCATGACATCAAGCGGATCGTCCTGACGCACGCGCACGAGGATCATTGCGGGCTGGCGAAGAGTTTGCGCGACGAGGCGAAGGACGCGGAGGTGCTCGTGCACGGGTGGGAGACGGGGCATCGAAAGGGGCGGCTCGAATATGAGGAGCATCGCGCGTTGCTCGTGCGTGCGGGCGTCCCCGTGGAGGAAGTCGAGGCGATGCGGCGGATGTATGAGGGCGTGCGGCAGTACGCTGACGCGCTCGAAGACGCGGAGCACAGGGAACTCAAAGACGACGAAGAGTTGAAATTTGAAAGCGGGAGCTTGCGCGTCGTGCATACGCCGGGGCACACGCCCGGCTCCTGCTCTTTCCTGCGCGAGGCCGACCGCACCGTTATTGCTGGCGACTGTGTGTTGAAGCGCGTGACGCCGAACCCGGTGCTTTCGCCCGACCCGGTCGATCCGTCGCGTCGCTTCCCTTCGCTCGCCGAGTATCTGGTGAGCCTCGCGCGGCTGCGTAGTTTCGCGCCGACGCTCGTGCACGGCGGGCACGGCGAAGCGGTCGAAGACTTTGAAGAGTTGTTCACGCGTTACCTGCGCGCGATTCGTGAGCGACAGGCGGAGGTCATTCAACTCGTGCCGAAGGCGGGGGCGACGGCGTGGGAGGTGTCGCAGGAGATGTTTCCGGGGGTGGAGGACGTGCATCGCTTCCTCGCCGTCTCGGAGGCGGTGGCGCATCTCGATCTGGCGCACACGGAGAATAAACTCGCTTTGGAAATGAGCAGCGACCGGCGGGAGGTCTATCGCAAACCGGCTGGCGACTGAACGCGCATCAAGCGCAGGGCGCGACAATCAACCTAAATTAAACCGGCCACCGTCCATCATTTAACGTGATGGACGGTGGCCGGTTCGGTTTTGCCGGAGAGCCGCTGCGGAGAGCGTTCCGGCGAGGTTTTGAACGGGAGCGGGCGCTGCCCGCTCGGTTTAGTTGCCGCCTTTCCGTGTGGCGAGCGCTTTGCCCGTCGTTTGAGCCTTGGTAGCTGTCGCCGGGGAGAAAGCAGCGGGTGCGCCGGTGGGCGCGGGCAGAGCTTCGACGTTGATGAAGAAGCGGAACGAGCCGTTCTGTTCCACGCCTAACAAAAACTGGATGTTGACGCTTGCGCCCGCCGCGAGCGGAGTTGCCAGCGAGAGCGTCGAGTTGAATGCACCGCCGTTCGGTTGGCCGGATGCGTCGGTTTCGAGCGTCGTGCCTTCAATCGTGGTCGTCGGGAGGCCGTTGTCGGAGCAGAGATGCGGCGTGCCGCCCTCGCTCTGGCAGGTGGCCGTCACCTGCGACGAAGTGATCGCGCGCAGGTCAGCCGTGCCGAGCGGCGCGGGGAAGGTGGTGATGTCCACAATGCGGAAGCGCAGGCGCGTGACGGGAACTCCGGTCGAGTTGGTAAAACGGCGACGGATGGAGAGCGTGCCGGTCGAGGTGGGCGAAGACCCGAAGCCTGATCCGGCGTCCGTGCGGCGTTCAAAGCGGCACGCGCTTGCCAGCGTCGGGTTGACGGCGATGCTCGCGCATTGCGCGTCCACGAGCGTCGCCTTGATCTCGGCGTTGCGCTGGACGGGCGACGAGAGGTTTTCGGGGCCGGGCGCGCCGAGCCGCTGGCACCGGAAGTTGACGGTCGAGGAGCACACATTCGTCCCGTTGATGTCGGCGGTCTGGAAGTCCGTCTCGTTATTGCCCGTGTCTACCGGCACGCCGCTACGAGCATCGCGGAAGAGGCTGTAGTTGACACCGGGGTTACCGCTCAGAGCAACCGACAGCGCGGGGTACCCCGTGCCTTCTTTGTAGAGCGGGTTGGCCTCGCTCACAGCGCCGACGGCGTCGAGGCGGTTGGTCAGGTTGAAGCTCGCTTGAAGCGACGTGTTGAAGAGCGCGATCCCGGCGTTCTCCGGGATGTTCTCGTTCATGGTGTTGTCGCCCGTGGCCGTCGCCGCCGGACTGCCTGCCGGGTATCCGCCGCCGCTGAAAGAGCCGGTGCAGCCGCCACCGCCGTTATTGACGACGAGGTAATGGCCGCGCGCCGGGATGACCGTGTTGGCCGGGATCGTGAAGAGGACGTTGCCGTTCGACTGCGCGCCCGCGAAGCCGAGCGACCCGGCATTACCCACGGGCACGGTGAAGGGGACGCCCGACGTGTTGTAAATCTCGACGAACTCGTCGCACGTCCCGGTCGGCCCGAAGGTGCGAAACTCGCTGATGATGAGCGGCGCGTTGGTTGATGCGGTGAAGATCGAGGTGTCGCCGGGGACGCCTGTGTTAGGCGCGCCGGGCGTGCCGTAGGAGTTCGCGTCCACGGCATAGCGCGCGCCGGTGTCGTTGTCCTGATAGGCAGTGAGCGTGTCGGCGGTGGGGACGAAACGGGCGGCTGCGTTGGACGGGATGCCGGACGAGCCGTTGATGTTGTCGGTGGTGGTGGCGGTGCTGTTGTCGCCCCACGTTGCGCCTGCGATGAGCGACGTGTTCGTCCCGGCGAGCGTCTGGTCAATGAGCGTCCCGGCGGCGCGCGTGCCCGCGTACACCTGAATGTTGTCGCTGGCCGCATTGTCTATCGTCCCGGCGGTGACAAGCCCGGCAGTCGTGCCGATAATCAGCACTAACTTGCGATTGCCGTCGGTCGTGCTGGTATCTTCCGTCAACGTGTTGGTGTTCGGCGTGGCGGGCGTCGTCAAGACGATGACGACGAAAGTGCCTTGCGGAACGTTCGCGAGATAAGCGGCAGCGGGCAGCGTCACGTCGCCTTCGGTCGCCGCCGTCGCGCCAGCGCGCGTGCCTACGTCGGAGATCGTCCAGCCCTGCATGTTGACGCCGCCGGGTTTCGTGACCAGCAGTTCGATGTATTCCTTGCCCGTCGTCGGGTTGACGACGAACTCGTTGACCACCACATCGTCTTCGGCCTGTGCGAAGGCGATCTGAGAGCTTGAGAAGGCGAGACTCAGGGCGAGCGTCGCGAAGGCTGAAAAAAAGAGTTTACGAAGGCATAGCATATAGAAATTCTCCTGGGAAGTTGGGCTGTTAAGATGGGAAATTGGCTGGGGGCAGCTTGTGGCCGTACCCGACTTCGGTTCGGGTACGCGGGCATTAGTTAACGACGCTTTCCGGTTCAGTTTGCTGATATAAATTCGGGGAAGTCGAATTTGTATTAGTGAAACGAGAATATGCTAAACGGCCAAGTGCGGTCAACTCGGTTACCAACACATTTCTGTCACGCTGCTCAGCTTTAACTCGCCCGCACCCCGGATCGCCGCACGCACGCTGAAACTTTTTCTTCGCTCGCCACATCTACCTTACCAGTCGCGGTCGCCTGTGAGCGGCGCGCATGGAAGCGGTCACTTAATGACTTCAAACTCGAAATAGATGGTCTTGCCGCGAATCACGTAGCAGAGATACGTCTCCCAGAAGCGGCGTATGAAGCGAAGCGCGGGATAGCGGTTGCAACTGTTGACGAGAAGTTGGATGCCGAGCGCGCGCCAGAGTTTGAGGAGCGTGACGCGCACGACGCGCGGGCGCAGAGTTACGTCGCTGTAGAAAGCGAAGTCCGGGCGTTTGCCCGTGAAGTAGGCGAATGATTCGGTCGTCAGGTGATGGCGGTGCGTCGGGTCTGTGTAGGAAGCGATGTCGGAGTAGTGCGGCGTGTCGAGGCGGATGAGGCCGCCGGGTTTCGTGATGCGATGAAGCTCTGCGACGACGGCGAGCACGTCGTCGATATGCTCGATAACCTGATTGCCGACGATGATGTCGAACTCGTTATCGGGAAACGGGTAGGGCACCGAGTCGAGATCGTGAATCACGTCGGCGTGTGTTTTCGGGTTGCTGTCGAGGCCGATGCTGCCGGGCGTCTTGTGTATGCCGCAGCCGATGTCGAGAATTTTCAAGATTTCCATCAAGGGGAAATTACCCCAAGTGCGCGCCGTCGCGCAAAAGTCCGTCGGGACTTGTCGCACAAAAGATTTGTGCGACGCGGAACGCAAAAATTCTTAGCGTGGCACAGACGGCGCGAAACTTTTCGGAACCGCGCACCCGCCGCGTCGTGAAATTGCCAGAAATCTCTCTCGGAGGATGTATTCATGTTCAAAACCAAAACGCTTCTCTCCCTCGCCCTGCTCTTACCGACACTGTGCGCTTTCGACGCCTCCGCACAAGAGGCGCGCGGCGCGCAAGAGGATCAAGCGCGACGCGCGCAAACCGAGGGCGCATTCGCCTTCGCTTTCGGCGGCGGCAATCATCTAGGCGTCTCCGTGGAAGGCGTGACGCGCGAAAATATGGGTGGCCTCAACTTGAGCGGCGAGCCGCGCGGCGTCGTCGTCCGCGAAGTGTCGAAGGACAGCCCTGCGGCGAAGGCCGGTCTGCAAAAGAACGACGTGCTCCTGCGCTTCGACGGCGAGCAAATTTCGAGCGCGCAGAAACTGCAACGCCTCATCAACGAGAGCGCGCCCGAACACACCGCGCGGCTCACCATTAGCCGGAACGGCGCGGAGCAGGAACTCTCCGTTACGCTCGGTAAGCGCGGGGACTTCTCGCCACAGGCGTTTGGTAATTTCAACTTCCCGGACGTGCAGGCCTTCGGCTTGAACTCGGAGAATTTCAAACGTCAGGCCGAAGAGTTTCAGCGCAACTCGAAGGAGTGGCAGGGACGCTCGAAGGAATGGAAGGAACGCGCGAAGGAGTTGGAACTGAACTCGCAGGAGATGCGCAGGAATTTGGAAGAGAAGTTTCGCGCCGACGGCTTGGGCAACAACTTCGGCAATAACTTCACGTTCGTCTTTGGCGGGGAAGGCCGCCGCATCGGCATCACCACGCAGGAATTGACGGGCCAACTCGCGGACTATTTCGGCGTCTCCGAACGCGGCGGGCTGCTCGTCACTTCGGTCGCGGAGAACAGCCCCGCGTCGAAGGCCGGACTCAAGGCGGGCGATGTCGTCACGGAAGTTGACGGCACGCAACTCAGGAACGCGGGCGAGCTTTCGCGCGCCATCAATCGCAGAGACGAAGGCGAAGTGACGCTCACCATCAAGCGCGACCGCAAAACGCGCACCATCAAAGTGACGCCGGATCGCACGCAGAACAACCCGATGCTCTACACCCCCGGCGGCATCGGTCGAATCGCTGCGACCGCGCCGAGAGCCTTGATTGCGCCGCATGTCAACGTCGTGCCCATGCGCGCGCTGGGTGCCATGCCTCCGACGCCCGCGCGACCCGCCACGCCGAGCCTCGCGCCGTTCGCCGCGCCGCGCCCGCAGGCCGCCCCGCGCATCTACGTCACGCCCGCCACCCCTGCGCGCCGGGGCGTGTGGATTCTCTGACTCGCCGCACAAAATACGGAGCGAGCATTAAACGAAACGGCGACGGCCTCGTTGAATCACGAGGCCGTCGCCGTTTTACGTTAACGGGTAAGATTTCGCGTCGCTCCGGTTACGGGCGCAACTGTTTCAACTCGGCTGCCGCGTCGCGGTATGCGCCGTCTTTTACGTCGCCGAGGCTGAGTGCGGCTTCAAAGGCTTTGATCGCTTCGTCCTTGCGTTCGAGGAAGGCGAGGATGCGTCCCATCGCGGTGTAGGCGCGGGAGATGAGCGGGCGATCTGTCTCGGAGGTGGCGGAGTTGATGGCGAAGCGGTAGTTGGCGAGCGCACGCCCCAATCGTTCGTCGCGTGTGGCGTCGTCGAAGGCGTCGGTGGCGGAGATGCTGGCGGCCTGCGCGAGCGCGAAGAAGATGCGCGGCTCGCCTGCGTGCTCGCTCATCAGCGCGCGCAGGCGCGGCTCGGCCTCCGTATATTTTTTCTGGCGCAGCAATTCGTTGATCTCCGCGATGCTTTGATTGAGCGCGGCGCGGCGTGCGTCTTCGCGCGTCTCGGCATTCGTGCGGTTGGCCGACGCACGCGCCGCCTCGCGCCGCAACTGTGCGACGCGTGCGCGCGCCGCCGCATACTCCTCCGGGCGACGCTTCTCGCGCGCCGCATCCACACGCGACATCATATCCGCGAAGAAATCCGCGAAGTCGAACCCGGCGATCTCCTGATCGCGCAGTTGTTCGGAGAAGTAGAAGGCGAGCACCGCGCCGCGTTCGTAAGCGTCCGCGAGTTGCGCGGTCAACCCGTCTTCGAGCAGCGCGCGGTCGGTCTGCGACTCCTGAACGATAGCGGCGCGTTCCGACTCCTTCGCGCGTTGGAGGCGCGCACTCGTCTGCTCGGCGAGCGCGCGCAGGCGCGTGTTCAAATTCATGCGCGTGTCCGCTGCGATGACGAGGGAACGCGTGATGGCCGGAAACACATTTGGCTCGTCTGTGGCCGTCGTCGCGGTGGTCGTCGCGGGCGCGGTCGTCGCGTTGAGCAGTTCGCGTATGGCCTCGCGTTTCAGAGCGACGGCGCGATTGAAGCGCAGGATGATCGGATCGACGACGTATTGCAGGTAAGCGCGGCGCACTTCGGACGAGGCCGGGTCAATGCCTGCGGGGACGACCGCGTAATAGTTGTCGCCGATGACGCGAAAGTTGATCGAACCGGGAACGGCAAGGAGATCAGGCACGAGCACGAAGCGACGTTCGCGTTCGCGCGTGATGAAGACGGGCGACGCGTCCTTCTTCGGCTTCGCCGCGGGGTTCTTGACGGGAACGCGTTCGAGCACGAAGGTCGCGGGGCGCGTGTGCAAATAGGTGAGCACGGCGCGCAGCATCTCGGAGGCTTGCGGGCGCAGGCGGTCGCCTTCCTTTTGATGCGCCGCGAGATAGGCGGGCAGTCGTTCCGCGATGCCGGACTTCGCGTAGAACTCGCGCAGGAGCGGCGCGAAGTCGAGCACATCGAGCACGCCGCCGAAGAGATCGCCGGAGCGCGCGGGCGCGTCGAAGGCGGGCGCGGGCGAGAGCGCGTAAGCGAGCGAGACGTAGCGCGCGGCCTGTTCGGCGTAGGTCGCCGCAGGGTCTTTGAGTTTGTTCAACTCGTAGAAGCGGCGCATGCGCGCGCGCAAGTCCGGGTCGAGGTTCGCCTGATCGCGTCGCACTTGTGCGCGAAACTCGGAAGGCTCGCGCCCCTCGGGCGTCGGGTCGAAACCGGCGGCGTCGAGCGCGGCCATCATCACGATGAGACGCGTCTCCGGCGCGATCTCCACGCCGTAGTCCGACAGGTCGAGCGTGCCGGGGCGCGTGGGCTGCCGCTGCGTTTGCGTCGTTGTCTGCGTTGGCGGCGCGGCGGGCGGGCGCGTCGCAGGCGAACTACTCTGGGCAAAAGCCGCCGCCTGACCGAACGCGAGCAGGGCGGCGATAACGTATAAATGCTTCTTCATGCGATTAACAACAACTTGTGTTTGAATTTTCCACGCCGGGAAGGAACTCCGAAATTTACTACCGGGCAACACTCCTTAAAGATGCCGCACACGCCGCGCCGGATGCCAGCGAAACAAGGGATGAGGGCGGAGGGCGGAGGGATGAATCGGAAAAAGCACTCAAGCCGGTCAGCTTGCTTTGTTCTGATTCACCCCTCCTCCTTCATCCCTTTCTTTCTTCCTTCGCCGCGCGCGGATTAGCTTTAAGGTAACAGGATAGGCGGCGAGTGACAAAACGACGGAGAGCGCCATGCCGCCGAGGGAAAAGGGCAGGACGATGTCCCACAAATGCGCGAAGAGTTGTCGCCAGTAGGCGGCGGCGAAGAGGTGCGGGTGGCGCAGCAGTCGCCAGCCTTCGTCGGGCAAACTCAGGGGGCGTCCCAAGAGGAGCGCGCCGAGGGCGTAGGAGGCGGCGATGATGGGGACGAGCGTGAGAAACGGGTTGTTGACGAACGTGCCCGTGTAGATCGCGATCTTGTTGAAGCGAAACAGAAAGGCGATGAGGGTCGCCATGATGGTGTGGAGTCCGAGGAAGGGCGAGAAGGCGATGAAGATGCCGATGGAAAAAGCGAGCGCCGTCCGCTCCGGCGGGTCGTCAACCGCGAGCAGACGGCGAAATGCTTCACGAAACATGGATTCAATAGTTTCAAGTTTCAGGTTTCAAGTTTCAGGTTAAAACAGAAGAACCTGAAACCTGAAACTTGAAACCTGAAACCTATTATTTGAAACTGTTGAGCGCGCTCGATTCGTCGTCGTAGGTGTCGAAGACGGTGAGCAGCTTGGTGATGGCGAGCAGGTCTTGAATCTTCTGGGTCAGGTTGAGAAGTTTCAACTGTCCGCCTTCGCGCCCGATGGCCGTGAAGCTGGCGACGAATTCGCCGATGCCGCTCGAATCCACGTAGCTAACCTGCGAGAGGTTCAAGAGAATCTTCTTTTTGCCTTCTTCGATCAAACGACGGATCGCGCTCCTGAGCGCAACCGAGCCTTCGCCGATGGTGATCTTGCCGCTCATGTCGAGGACGGTCACATCTCCGGCCTGACGCTCATTGATGTTTAATTCAGCCATTACAGGAAATCTCCTTAAAAGGTAGTCAGTTGTTCGTGGTCAGTTGTCCGTTGTTTGGCGCTGCCCGGTCTTGAAATCTCTCATCTCAGGCTTGAAGCTGGCCGAGCACATGCAACGGACAACGAACAACTGACTACTGACAAATGTTCACTTCTTTTTCGTCATGCGCACGACCGTCCCGCCTTCGGGGTGGGGCGACCACTCGACCGTGTCCATGAAGTTGCGCATAAAAAGGATGCCGCGCCCCGAAGTTTTCAATAAATTCTGCGCGGCGGTCGGGTCGTCAACCGACTCGGGATCAAAGCCTGTCCCGCGGTCGCGCACCGTCACCACCAGTTCGCCGCCCGCGTCCGTAAAAGCGATCTCGACGGGCTTGGTCTCGTCCTGTTTGTTGCCGTGCAGGACGGCGTTCGTGACCGCCTCTCGCACGGCCATGTCGAGGCCGAAGGCGGCGTCTTCGCTCAGTTGCACACGCCCGGCTACTTCGTCCGCTTTGGCCGCCGCCTCGGCGATGGCTTCAATGCGGCTCGGCAATGTCAGTTCAGTCGTCTCTTCAGTCACAGTTGCAGACCGAGACCTCTCTTCACAGAGAACCCGCCGGCAGTAGGCGTGCGCTGCCGCTCGTCAAACAATGGATAAGCAAACCGGAAGCCCCCACAATTTAAGACGCGCGCCGCGCATGTGTCAAGAAAGAGCAAACAAAGGAGTGACTAAATGCGTGCGGGCAGCAGCGTTCGACATTTCAAACCGCTATGACAGAGAGGGGCGGAGTTTGATTTCCAGCCCCTCTCCGGCGTGCGCGTGTGTGTCGTGGCAGCCTTACGCCTTGCGGCGACGGCGAACCTTCGCCGCGACTCCGGCCAGCCCGGTGCCGAGCAGCAGCAGCGTCGCCGGTTCCGGCACAGGTTGGGGCGGCTGGAAGGCGAAAATCGCTTGACTGCGGATGAAGCCTGTCCCGCTGAAGGTAAAGGTGGCAATTCCCGACCCCGTCAGTTCGAGGTGGAACGGAGCCGACAACCCATCGCGCGGACTCACGCTGATCCCGCCGACGAAACTGAAAGGGGTGGAGACGGGGCTCAGATCGAGCGGGATGGTGAACCGATCCAGCGTGACGAAGTTACCGCTGCTGACGACGATGTAATTCCCTGAGATCGCATTCTGTTGGTAGATCACACCGTTGTAGGTCAGGCCGATAGTCAGCGTCAGGTTCACCGGGAGCGTGCCGCCGCCGAACTGTTGGCCGGGGTTGCAAGGGCCGCAGAGTTGCTGTCTCGGGGCGCCCATGTGAGCGCCGTTAAAGCTGAAGCCCGGCGCGGTCGGGCTCATAGAGAAGTTACCCAGTCCGAGCGGCGTGCCGAGCCCGCCGCCCGTGATGACAATCGGGTCGGCTTTAGCTGTCGAAGCGCAGCACAGGAGCAGCACGAAGGGCAGAAGGAGCGCGACGGACAGAGTTTTGATCGGGTTGGTGGAGGCAGATAGGGCGCGTGGCGGCAAGGGACGCATGATAGTTATTCTCCTGAACGGTCGTTGGCTAGGGCGTACAAGTTAATTTTCGCTGCATCAATCTGTAAAGGTTCAGAGATACGGAGCCGTTGGTTTAAGGCTTCGCGCGGCGAGACTTCGCGGCGAGCAGTCCGCCCATTCCCGTGGCGAGCAGGAGCATCGTCGCCGGTTCGGGAATCGCCTGACCGTTGACGAGGAGTTGGGCGGGGTGTCCCATGCTATTGAGGAATAGTCCCTCACAGCAGAATTGTTTGGGGGTATTCCTGAGCGTTGTGATCGCGCCGCCGATGGCGAACAGTCCACCGCTGCTACTTTGGATCGCCGCGAGTGCGTCCGCGTTGAGGTCAATGGTCAAAAAGCTGTCGGCGTAAGAATTAGGCGTCAGTACTGTGATCCCGGCATAGACTGTGCCGGAGCCCAGATCGCCATAGACCAGAGCATTCTCGACCGACCCCAACCCGCTAATGAATTGGTTTTGCACGTCATACAGCACGTAAGTTTCCGACGGGTCGGAGTCCGAGCTATTGTAGCCCGGCAGGTAAAGTCGGAGTTGAGCGCTGGTCACTCCCGTCACGGAGGTCAAGTCGAAGACGAAATAATTGCGGGACACTTCGCCGCCGTTTCCCGCGCCCACGAAGTAGCCGTTGGCGGCGGCAGGGATATTAAGGGGCGCGACGCCGTTATTGGTGTTGGTATTTGTATACCAGCCTTGCTTGTACGAGTTGATGACGAGCGGGTCGGCCTGCGCAACGGCAGACAAGAGCAGCAGCAAGGCGAGTGTAGAGAGAGCGAGAGTAAGTTTACGACGAGGCATGGGGCGCGAAACTCCTTTCGGGCAACGGCGTAGGCGGTACCGGCACTTGGCAAGGGGGCAAACCCAAGTGGCGCGATGAGCGGCTAATGTTTGGAGGCACATTAAATCACACGTCGAACGTCTCCACAAGAAAAAGGTGGGAAGTTAAAGGCAGAACTGCGGCATCGAAAGTTTAACGCTTCGTCTTTTCCCTTTACCCTTTTACCCTTCCTTCTTTTAAGATGGCTTGCATGAGGATTCAACCGGCGCGCAGGCTGCGAGGGCGCGTGCGCGTGCCCGGCGACAAATCAATCTCGCATCGCGCCGCGATCATCGGCGCGCTCGCGCGTCGCGGCGGGCGTTCGCAACTCACAAATTATTCGACCAGCGCGGACTGCGCTTCTACGCTCGCTTGCCTACGCGCGCTCGGCGTGCGAATCGAGCGCGAGGGCGACAACGTTTGGGTCGAAGGCCGTGGAACGCTCTGGACGCAGGAGGACGCGAACGAACCACGCGCGCCGCTCGACTGCGGCAACAGCGGCACGACGATGCGCCTCCTCGCCGGACTACTCGCGGGGCAGCCGTTCAACTCAACTCTCACGGGCGACGCTTCGCTGCGCACACGCCCGATGCGTCGCATCATCGAACCTTTAGAGTTGATGGGCGCGCGCCTCTCATCCGAAGCCGGACGCGCGCCGCTTCGCATCGAAGGTCGCCGCGAGCCGCTCGCAAGTGTTCGTTACGCGTTGCCCGTCGCCAGCGCGCAGGTCAAGTCGTGCCTCCTGCTCGCGGGGTTGAACGCCGAAGGGTGCACGGAAATCATCGAGGCGCGCGGCGCGACGCGCGACCACACGGAGCGTCTGCTCGCGCTCTACGGCGCAGACGTGCAGACGGAAGCGAAAACTTACGAAGGCCGCGCCGGCGTGCCGTTCGTCTCGCTGCAAACTCCCGTGAGCCTGGAGCCGCGCGCGTGCAACATCGCGGGCGACATCTCCTCCGCAGCCTTCTTCCTCGCCGCCGCCGCGCTCCTGCCCGGTTCCGAACTGACGCTTCCCGCAGTCGGCCTCAATCCGACGCGCACCGAAATTCTCCGCACGCTGCGAAGGCTCGGCGCGGAAATCTCCGTCGCAGACGAACACGATGAGTCGGGCGAAACAATCGGCGAACTCGGCGTGCGCGGCGGCCTCACGCCCCCGCCGACGCCGACCGCAGCAACAGCGGCGGCGGCTGATGCGAACGCAACGTCGGCGAACACGAGTGCCGTGAAGGTTGCGTCTGCGTCGTCTTCGGACGCGAATGTTTTGCGCGGCGAGTTGATCGCGGGGTTGATTGACGAGTTACCGATCCTCTGCGTGGTCGGGACGCAAGTAGAAGGCGGCTTGGAGATTCGCGACGCCGCGGAGTTGCGCGTGAAGGAGACGGATCGCATTAGTGCGATGGTTAAAAATCTGCGCGCGCTCGGCGCAAACGTGGAGGAATACGCGGACGGGCTGCGCGTCGAAGGACGCACACGCCTACGCGGCGCGCGGCTCGAATCTTTCGGCGATCATCGCATCGCGATGGCCTGCGCCGTCGCCGCGCTTATCGCGGAAGGCGAGTCGGAGTTGGTCGGCGCGGAGGCGGTCGCCGTCTCGTTTCCAGAATTTTTCACGTTGCTCGAAGCGTTGATAGAGAGATGACTTTGCACACACGACGACAAAGGCGGATCGTCATCACGGGCTTCATGTGCGCGGGCAAAACCACCGTCGCGCGTGCGCTGGCCGCGCGCCTGAATTGCGCCGCGCTCGACACGGACGCGGCCATCGTCGAACGCACAGGCCGCCAGATTGCGGCGATCATCGGAGAGGACGGCGAAGCGCGCTTCCGTCAGATCGAGACCGACGTGTTGCGTGATTCTTTAGAGCGCGCAGACGCGCGCATCATCGCCCTCGGCGGCGGCGCATGGACGCTCGCCGGGAATCGCGCTCTCATCGCCACGCACGATTGTCTCACCGTCTGGCTCGACGCGCCCTTTGATCTGTGCTGGCAGCGCATCGCAAACGCCGCCGCGCAAGACGAAGCTGCACGCCCGCTCGCACGCACTCACGCGCAGTCGCTCGCGCTCTACACGGCGCGGCGTCAGGCTTACAGCCTCGCGGCGTTGCATCTTCCGGTCAACGAAGCGCGCAGCCCGGAAGACACGGCGGCGGAGATCGCATCTATAATTGAGCGCGAAGATTTCGCGCAGGAGCAGCAGCAGCAGCAATAGCGAACACGGAAGGGACGAGAGGAACAGAACTCGCATGGCTAAACACGACGCGGACGCCAAAGCATTGAAAGTCGCACGCAAGCTCTTGAACGCGGAGAACTGGAAACATCTCGCGCGCTGGCACGGCGACGGCTACTACGAACTCCACACGGAAGACACCGGCGACACGCCCGTCCGCCTCTTTTTGACGAAGCAACTCTTGGACGATGCCGAAGACATACTCTATCGCCAGATCGTGAACGCGACGCGCTTTCCCGGCGTCCGCATGGTCGTCATCACGCCCGACACGCACTACGGCTACGGCGTCCCCGTCGGCTGTGTGCTCATCACAGACGCCGAAGCAGGCGCGGTCGCCATGGGTCCGGTCGGCTACGATATTGGTTGCGGGATGATGTCGGCGCGTTCGGAGGTTGCGGCGGAGGCGGCGACGCCGGAGAAACGTCTGGAATTTAATCGCGCGGTGATGGAGCGCGTGGATATGGGCGCGGGCGGCAAGAGCGTGCGGCTCGGCGAGTTGGCGAAGAGTGAGTTTAATAATCTGGTGCGCGGGGGCGCGGAGTATTACGTCGAAAAATATGGCGCGACGTTTGATCGCAGCCGTGCGGAGCGGCACCGGATTCCGGTGGACGACGATTGGCAGATTCCTTGGGGTGGGAAGGGCAGGCCGGAGCGCGGGTTGAACCAGATGGGGAGCCTCGGCGGCGGCAACCACTTCATCGAACTGCAACGCTCGGAACAGACGGGCACGATCTTCGTGCAGGTGCACACGGGCAGTCGCGGTTTCGGGCATGGCCTCGCCACGAACTATTTCGAGATGGCGCGCGAGGAACGCCCCGACGCGATCACCGACATAGACCTCGGCTACTTCACGCCCGACTCGCGCCACTATCGCAGTTATTTGAACGCGGTCGCGGCGGGCGGCAACTACGCGATCTTGAATCGTCTGATCATCTTCGAGCAGGTGTCGGACGCTTTCCGCTCGGTGTTCGGCGAGGAGCTTGAGTTGATTTATGAGATCAGCCACAACCTCGTGCAGCGCGAGTCGCACCCGGAGTTCGGCGACGTGTGGGTGCATCGCAAGGGCGCGACGCGCGCGTTTCCCGCCGGGCACCCCGCGCTCGCAGGCACGCACTGGGAGACGACCGGCCATCCCGTCTTGATTCCCGGCTCGAACAAGGATTGGAGCTACATCCTGCAACCGCTCGCGGGCGCGGTCAACAGTGGCTACTCCGTGAATCACGGCGCGGGGCGCAGGCTCTCGCGCGGCGAGGCGACGCGCACCTTGTCGCAACGCGCGATTGACGACGAGTACAAGGCCGCGGGGATTCTGGTCAACACGAACGGGCGCGTGCCTTTGGACGAAGCCGCGCCCGCTTACAAATCTTCGCAAGCCGTGATCGAGGCGGTCGTGGGCGCGGGGCTGGCGCGCATCGAGCATCAACTCTGGCCGCTCGCCTCGCTCAAAGGCGCGGACGAACGCCGTGGCAAGCGGCGCGGCAAAGGCGGCCAGAAGGGCGACGCGAAACATGGACGCAAGACGAAGGCGCATTATTGATGCGTACATCACAGACGGTTTGAGGATTGTCTCAAAGCCCCGAAGGGGCGACATGTAATAGCCCGGCGCATCGCGCCGGGTCACTTAGTGCCAATGATGAGAAGCCCTGACAGGGCGAGATAGATTATTTCGCCCTGTCAGGGCTTCGCCTGACGACTACGACAAGATTCCTGCGGCGTTGCCGCAGGCTATTGCATGTCGCCCCTTCGGGGCTTTTCAAATTACTTCTAAGAGATGGAATTGCATGAAGGCGAGTATCTGCCTGACGAGAGCGCGCGAGGTTTCGGTGTCGTCGAACAGGTCGAAGGCGTGCGGCGCGGTCGGGTGATTCACGAACGTCAGGGGCAGGTTGCGGGCTAACGCTTCGGACAGGAAACCGTCGAGCGTTTCGTTCAGGCGCGGAAGTGCGTCCTGACCGGCTCGCGCAATGAACAGGGGCAAGTCGGTCGAAAGTTCATCCATTGATCTCCCCGCGCAGGGGTTGGCGAAACCGAACATGCGAGATGCCCCGGCGACGCCCTCTGCCCCTTCGAGGTCGAGCATGTACCCGTAGCACAAAACGGCGCACTTCAGATAAGCATTATCTTTTTGCATCAGGAGCGACAAGGCGAGCGGCACGTTGCCGGAGCTAGCCCACACGCCGAGCCGCGTCTCGTCAATCCCGAGCGCGTCGGCGTTTGCGCGCACATATTCGAGCAGGGCGTGTATATCCGTCGCGGGTTCTCGATTCGTGTAAGTGAGCGCGGCCATCCCGGACGCCGCCGTCAGTCGTGCCCATGAGACGGTTGATCCCATCTCTTTGAACTTGCAGCCGACTCTCGCCTCGAATCCCGCATCGGGAAACCCGGCGACGAAGACGACCGCGGGCAGCCGCGCCGCGCGTTTCGAGCCGTGCGGATAGTAGATGTCCAAAGTGCGTGCGCCCGTCTCCGTGGCGTGGTATTCGACATCGCGCCGGACTTCAACAGTGTCCATGCCGGGGATGCGATAGACCGCCGTTTTCTTCGAGATGTGATCTTGCTGCTCTGTGTCTTGGCTCATGTGCGTCGCTCCTTCGGGAAAAGTTCTGCCGCAAATGCAAAACCCGCCGGGCATGTCGTGCCACGACGGATTCCAGTTAGTGTCGTTCGGGAGAAGTTCCCCGCGTACAACGCTTGTTCGCTTGATGTAATTATCAGATCACTTGCCTGCTCCCGCCTTATACGCTTCCCGTGCCAAAGATGCAACCGCTAGCCGACAAATTAAGAGCCGCTCACAAAACTTGATCAGGCAAAGCAGTAAACCACGAAAGGACACGAAACAGCACGAAACATGATTCGTGTTAGTTCGTGTGGTTTCGTGGTTACCGGTTTTGTTAAGTACTCTAAGTCGCTCTAGTCTCCTACTTCGTCGTTGAAGAGTTGCTTTTACCGTTTCCTTTAACATTCGCTTGCGCGCCGAGAAGTTTCAGGAGCGCGACCTCTTCCGGGTCGTACTCCGGGGCTTGTCGTTGAATGCGGCGGCTCTTGCGCGGGCGAAATTCGTCGAGCGTGATCCCGGCGCAGTAGCGTTCGATGACGGCGGGGTGGATGTAGCTCGCGCGGCAGACGGTCGGGGTGTTGCCGAGATGTTCGGCCACGGCGCGGATGGCGTGGAGGATGTTGCGCTTCGCTTCCTTGTCGTCCACGGGCTTGCCGAGTTCGGCGAGCGAGACGGCGCACAGGAGCGTGCCGCCCCACGTGCGAAAGTCTTTGGCGGAAAACTCCGGCGTGGTCGAAGCTTTGATGTATTCGTTCACGTCGCGCGGTTTGATGGCGACGGGTCGCCTCGTCGCTTCGTCCCAGTATTGAAAGAGACGCTTGCCGCGCAAAGATTGAATGTCGCGCAGGAGCGTTGCCAACTCTTCGTCAACGAGGATGCGGCGATGCTTGATGTGATGCTTGCCGACGAAGCTGAAGATGAGTCGCCCGCCGCGTTTGAATTCGAGATGACGATTGCGCAGAGTCGTGATGCCGTAGGTGCGATAACGCACGACGCTCTCTTCGGAGCCGACGCGAAAATAGAGATCGTTGATGAGCCGGACGACCACCGCGAGCACGCGTTCGCGCGGCAAACCTTCGCGGGCGATGTCTTCGTTGGTGCGGCGGCGCAGGTTTTTGAGTTGTTCGCCGAAGCGTTCGATCTTGGCGTACTTGCGCGCAGCCTGCCGGGCGGCGAAGGCCGGATGATAGATGCGCTGCACGCGGCCGCCCGTGTCGAGTCCGATGGCTTGCAGGCGTTGGCGCGGCGAAGGCGAGATGCGCACCTCCGCCCACGCCGGGGGAATGACGAGCGAGCGGATGCGTTCGAGCGCGGCCTCGTCCGTGATGCGCCGAGCCGACGCGTCTTCATAACGAAAGCCGCTGCGCTTCGTGCCGCGCCGTCGCCACCAACGCGCACGCGCGCCGCGCGCGACGCTCTGCACCGCCGCGCTCTTTGCGGGTCTGTTTTCAACCGGAACTTGTGCGCTCGACATCCTTGCGGCCATCCCTTGTTCGACAGAGTTTCCGATGCAGACATGTTAGCCGGGGAGCGGTTACGAAAATATCGCGGGAAGACTGAGAGAGGTTGTGCCGGGTAAATTAACCACAAGGCACGAAGTTAAACCCCTTAAAGTTTTCTTCGTGTCTTCGTGCCTTTGTGGTTAGAGATTTTGCGCGCCGGAGTTTGCCGTCTGCGCGTTGGTTTGTTGCGGCTGCTCGGCGGGGACGTAGTAGAGGATGCGGTTGCAGTTCTCGCAGATGATGATCTCTTCGCCGAGACGCACCTGCGACATAACATGCGGGCGCAAGGCCATGAAACAGGCCGAGCACGAATTGTTTCGCGCTTCGGCCACGGCGACGCCGCCGCGTATGCGCGTGCTGATGCGGTTGTACATCGCGGCCATCGGCTTCGGCAGTTCCGACGCGAGACGCTCGCGTTCGGCGCGCAAGGTCGTCAGTTGCTCGGCCTGCGTCCGCGTCTGTTCTTCAAAGGCTTTGAGTTTCTCTTCCGTCTCGGCGCGCATTGCGGCGATGCGCGGTTCGTGCTCGCCGATCTCTTTGTCCGCCGACTCGAAGGCTTCCATCTGTTCGAGCAC
>DASYMM010000377.1:0-5273 GCA_036009085.1 Pyrinomonadaceae bacterium
CCCCCCGCTTCTGTTATTGCCGAGAGAGATGAAAGATGAACCGGAGGACGAACTCTCCCGCAGCACAAAAGAGAGTTCTCGGCAACGATGTTGTGACTTATGTTTCGACCGTTGAGTATAGAATCCTCTGCGTCGCCCCCGTGGAATCTAAACCGGCAGCTAAATATCGAGTAGAGGGAGAATTTTATGAAAGCGCTTTGCTGGCACGGCACAGGTGACGTGCGAATTGACACCGTTCCTGATCCGAAAATACTTAATCCGGGCGACGCCATCGTCAAAATCACTTCGACCGCTATTTGCGGCTCCGACCTGCACCTCTTCGACGGCTTCATGCCGACGATGGAGAGCGGCGACATTCTCGGCCATGAGCCAATGGGCGAAGTCATCGAGGTCGGGAAGAGTGTGACGAAGTTGAAGGTCGGCGACCGCGTGGTCGTTCCCTTCACGATCTCTTGCGGCGAGTGCTTCTTCTGCAAGAAGGGTCTGTTCTCGCTGTGCGACAACTCGAACCCGAACGCGGAGATGGCGCGCATGGCGATGGGGCAGTCGCCCGCAGGGCTGTTCGGCTATTCGCACATGCTCGGCGGCTACGCGGGCGGGCAGGCCGAATACCTGCGCGTGCCTTACGCCGATGTCGGCCCCGTCAAGATTCCCGAAGGGCTGTCCGACGAAAAAGTCCTCTTCCTCTCAGACATCTTCCCGACTGGCTACATGGCCGCGGAGAACGCGGAGATCGAGGAAGGCGACACGGTGGCCGTGTGGGGCTGCGGTCCCGTCGGGCAAATGACCATCCAGAGCGCGTGGATGTTCGGCGCGGGTCGCGTCATCGCGATTGACCGCGTGCCGGAACGTCTGGCGATGGCAGAGAAGCACGGCAAGGCCGAGGCGATCAACTTCGACAACGAAAAAGTCTATGACCGTCTGATGGAGATGACCGCCGGGCGCGGCCCGGATCGCTGCATTGACGCCGTCGGCGCGGAGGCGCACGGCGCAGGCTCTTTCGATGCGGTGCTCGACAAGGCGAAGGCCGCCGTGATGCTCGGCACCGACAGGCCGCACGCCCTGCGCGAAGCGATCATGTGCTGTCGCAAGGGCGGCACGGTCTCCGTCCCCGGCGCATACGTCGGGTTTTTGGATAAAGTCCCGTTCGGCGCGTTGATGAACAAAGGACTCACGCTCAAGGCCGGGCAGACGCACGTGCAGAGCTACACCGAGACGCTCCTGAAAAAGATCGAAGACGGCGAGATCGACCCTTCATTCGTCATCACGCACCGTCTCAAACTCGACGACGCGCCCGAAGCCTACAAGACCTTCCGCGACAAAGAGGACAGTTGCATCAAGGTCGTGCTCAAGCCGTAGAGCCGTTTGATGAAAAGGTGTTGCGCGGACTTCTCAAACGCCCGGCTCTGGCTATTCCGGTGGGAAGCAAGCTAGAATGAGAGCGCGGACATCCCCTGCCCGCATTGTTTGGTCGAATTCGGACTTGCCGGTCGCCTGTAAACTCGAAGGAAACCGAACGCCCAATGATCCCAGGTCAACATGCCTGTCTGTAGTCGTGCAAGCGATTGCGCGTCGGCGATCTCAAAATGTTAGAGCGTCCATGCCCGCAAGGCGCGGCTCCGGCACGCTCCAGACATTGTCCCGCGAGGGAGACTTTTTTTGATTGAAATGAAAAATTTGACCGCGCCAAACGGCAGCCACGCTTACGACCGCAGCAGCAGCAGCGGCAGCGCGATCTCGCAACTCGCTCCCGTCGTGGATTGGCGCGTCATGGGCGAGCCGGAGGAGCACTTCGTACAGTTCTACGAGGCCGACGAATTCCTGCTCGATTCGCTCGCTGGCTTTATCGGCGCGGGACTCTCTGCCGAAGATGCGTGCATCGTCGTCGCCACCGCGGCGCACCGCGCGGCGTTAGACGAGCGTTTACGGGCAAGCGGGTTGGACACGGCGTCGGCGCAAGCGAGCGGGCAGTTTGTCTCTCTCGATGCGTCCGAGACTTTGTCGAAGTTCATGTCCGGCGGGCAGCCCGATGCGAGTCGTTTCGCGGAAGTCGTTGGCCGGATCATCTCGCGCGCGGCGGAGGGTCGGGGGCGGGTGCGGATTTTCGGAGAGATGGTTGCGCTCCTGTGGGCGGAAGCAAATTACACTGCCGCGATTCGCCTCGAAGAACTCTGGAACGAACTGCACCGGACGCGTTCCTTCTCGCTCTTCTGCGCCTATCCCATGCAGGGCTTCGGCGGCGAAATGCTCGCCAGCGGGTTGAGCGACGTTTGCACCACGCACTCGCGCGTGATCCCTGCGGAGAGCTACACCGCGCTCTCGAACCCGGACGAACGACTCCGCAACATCATCGCGCTGCAACAGAAAGCGAGAACGCTCGAAGCCGAGATCGCGGAACGCAAGGAGGCCGAGGAGCGTCTGCGCGTCTCGCTCGCACAAGAGCAACTCGCACGCGCAGAGGCCGAGCAGGCCAGTCGCTTGAAAGACGAATTTCTCGCCACCGCCTCGCACGAACTTCGCACGCCGCTCACAGCCATCATCGGTTGGGCGCACATGCTGCGCCACGGCATGCTCAACGCAGACAACGCGGCGCGCGCTATCGAAACCATCGAGCGCAACGCCAAATCGCAGGCGCAGATCGTCGAAGACATACTCGACGTGTCGCGCGTCATCACGGGCAAACTTCGTCTCAACATCGAAGCGGTTGACGTGGCCTCGGTCATCAACGCCGCGATTGATTCCGTGCAGTTGGCGGCTGATTCAAAGAACATTCAACTGCAAGTGACGCTCGCTCCTGCGGCCCGCCACGTCGCGGGCGATGCGGGTCGTTTGCAGCAGGTCGTCTGGAATCTGCTCTCGAACGCCATCAAGTTCACGCCCGCCGGAGGGCGCATCGAGGTGCGTCTGGAACGCGAAGGCGCGCACGCGCAACTCAAGGTGAGCGACACGGGCTGCGGTTTCCCGTCCGATTTTCTGCCCTACATCTTCGACCGCTTCCGGCAGGCCGACGGTTCAAGCACGCGCCGCCACGGCGGACTCGGACTCGGGCTTTCGATTGTGCGGCATCTGGTCGAACTCCACGGCGGCACCGTCAGCGCAGACAGCCCCGGCGCCGGCCTCGGCGCAACTTTCACCATCGAACTTCCGCTCGCCAATGCTCAGCAGAACGCGAAGAAGGAAGACGCGAGCGAGCGTTATTCGTGGCGCATCGAAGAGACGAGCGCACGCACGCCGAGAAGCCTCCCTTCGCTCGAAGGCGTGCGCGTGCTTCTGGTTGACGGCTCGACCGACACGCTCAACACGCTCGCCGCCATCCTGACCGAGTACAGAGCCACGGTGCATACCGCCGCTTCTGCCGCCGACGCGCTCGAAGTGCTCGAATGGTACACGCCGTCAGTGCTCATCTCCGATCTGGAGATGCCTTGCGAGGACGGCTATTCGCTCATCGGCAAGGTGAGAGCCGGGGAAGCGGAGCGGGGCGGCGTACAGATTCCCGCCATCGCCCTGACCGCCTACATCAGGATCGAGGATCGCACGCGCGCACTCTCCGCGGGCTTCAATATGTTTGTCCCGAAGCCGGTTGATCCGAACGAGTTGATCACAGCCATCCTGAATCTGGCCGAACCGAGCACGGCGACTTTGCTCCTTTCGGATTCGGAGATGTAAGAAATTCGTTGACGGGCGACGGCAACAGCAGCGCGGTCACGAACAAGTAGAGAAAAGACAGAACTGAAAAGGCGAAAGTGGAGACGGCGCGCACGCGTCTCCACTTTCGCCTTTGCCTTTTCCGGTCGTCGTTCGCGTCATCGTTTGCGTCGTCGTTCGCGCACGCTCTCTCTGTCCGAAGAGGGCGGCGAATCGTTGTCATCGAGAAGTTTTAAAAAGGGTTGAAGCGTTTGCCGTTGAACGCAGCCGGTAAACATTTACAATTCCCCGCACCGCCGATAGAATGCGCCCGCCATAAGGGGAACATTTAGCCTCGCTCCGAAACGCTTCACCAGATAGGAGAGAAAAAATGGCGACACGAAGTTCTAAAAAATCCCGCGCAAAGGCAAGCACCAAAGACAACACGCCGCGCTCGGCGGAAGGCGAGCATCGCACCGGGCCGGTGGCCGGCACCGCGCTCGTGGCAGGCGTGACTTTCGGCCTCAAAGGTCTCCTCTACGCCGACGTTGACGGCTTGGCGTTATTTGAAGGCGACATCGTTTTAGGCACGACGGAAGATGTGCAGGCCACGATGCAGACGACTTCCGACGAGAATGCGGGATTTCAACCGCAGGCTTCGGTCGTCATCTCTGGGCAGCAGTTCCGCTGGCCGAACGCCACCATCCCTTACGAGATCGACCCGGCCTTGCCGGACAAGCAACGCATCAACGACGCGATTGCACACTGGCAGGCCAACACGCCCATTCGCTTCGTCCAACGTGCCGGGCAGCCCGACTACGTGCGTTTCGTGCCGGGCGACGGCTGCTCTTCGATGGTGGGTAAGCGCGGCGGGCGGCAGGACATCACGCTGACCGGCGGCTGCACGGCGGGCAACGTGATCCACGAGATCGGCCACACCGTCGGCCTCTGGCACGAGCAGAGCCGCGAAGACCGCGACACCTTCATACGCATCGTGTGGGCTAACATCGACCCGGCGGCGCAGCACAACTTCTCACAGCAGATCGCAGACGGCGACGACATCGGGCCATACGATTACGGCTCCGTGATGCACTACCCGCCGACGGCCTTTTCCATCAACGGCCAGCCGACCATCATTCCGCTCCAGCCGCTCGGCGCCGGCGTCGTGATGGGGCAACGCACCGGTCTGTCGCAAAACGACATCAAGGCCGTCAAGACTATCTACCCGACGGCAGCCCCGACCGTTAAAGAGACGGTGAAAGACCCCATCACAGACCCCAGCCCGACCATCAAAGAAGCGCGCAAAGACCCCATCCAAGACACGATCAAAGAGACGCGCAAAGACCCCATCCAGGATGCGACCATCAAGGAGACGCGCAAAGACCCCATTCAGGACACGGCGAAGGAAGCGCGCAAAGACCCGATCTTCGATCCGATTCCCATTCCCGGTCTGCCACGCTTCAACTTCGACCCGAACGCCGGAGCCACGCCTTTCATCACGGCGACGCAGAGCCGCTTCGGCGGGCAGGCCGACGCGGCGGCGGAGGCGAGCGCGCAGGTGGCGGAACTCGCACAGGCTCTGGTTTCGCTCGAACAACAACAAGCCGAGTTGCTGGCCGCTTACGATCAAGCCCTCCAGACGCTCGCCT
>DASYMM010000378.1:0-9255 GCA_036009085.1 Pyrinomonadaceae bacterium
AACCTGTAGAACCCGAACGCATCGATACGCTGCTGGCGCTCGGCATCGCCTTCGGGCAGAGCGTGTTTGCAGACGACGAGAGCGCGGGGGATGAGAACGCCCCGGCACAAACCGGACTCTTCGACGCGCTGAACGGCGACGCGCGCAAGACGCTTGAGCGGCGCGCGCACTGGTACGCCAAACTCCCACCCGATAAGCAGACGCACTGGCTCGCGCGAACGCTGGCGCGCACACGCGCCGACAGCACGCAACTCGACGAGCACGTCCACCCCTCGCACATCCTCGAAGCCCTGCGCGACGAACCGCCGCGCGTCCGCTCACTCATCTTGCGATACCTGCCGCCCACGCTCGCCGCCGCCTGTGCCGTTGCGACGCAGGAAGCGACGAGAGAGGCGGGTGCATGGCAGGGCGCGGAGCCTCCGCCGGAAATCGTCGCGCTGGTGCGGAAAGTTTTCCTGGCAAACTTCGTCGCGCCGGGCAGCCTGCGCAACCCTTCGCCGCTCGAATCGCTGACGGGAGTTGAACTGGCGCGGCTCGTGCGCCTGCTCGGCGTGCGCGAGACGGCGGTGGCGTGCCGGGGGATTGATCGCGCGGAAGCCGTGGGGTCGTTCCTGCGCCGCTTTTCGTCGGAGAACGCGCGCGCCATCGCCGCGCACATGGCGACGCTCGTGAAACTCGAACCGGCGCGCGTCACGCTGGCCGAAGGTTTGGTGCACGAAGCTCTCGCACGCGAACAGGAGCCGGAAGCGATGTTGGATCGACTGGGGATGCGTGTGCTGGCAATCGCTCTGGCGGCGCGGGAGTCGCCGTCCGAACGCGCGGCCTGCGTGGCGCAGAAACTTCCCGTCGAAGCGGCGAACGCGTTGCGGCGCATGGTTGCGGATTGTTGCGCGAGTTACAGACGCGAGGTGTTGCGTGTCATCGGTCGGGAGGCGGAGTCGGTCGCACTGAGCTTGCGTCACGTGAAGGCGCGAGGCGCGGCGGAGAGCGCAGCCGTCAAGATGCCGGAAGAAGCGGTCGAGGTTAGAACATGAGCGCGAGCAACGTTATCAAGGGCGCGACCGGCGCGAGCGCGGAGAAGGACTTTGGAGCGCGCGGCGTCGTCAAACGCCCGGTGGTGGAGGCGCGCGCCGAGGCGCGACGCATCATCGCGGAAGCCGAGCGCGAGGCGGAAGCCCTGCGCGAACGCGCGGAAGCGGCGGCCTTGGAGTTGCGCGAGGCGGCGTACCGCGAAGGCTTGGAAGCCGCGCTCGCCGAACTCAACGAACACCTGCTCGACGCGCGCGAGCGGCGCGACAACGCTCTGGCCGGAGCCGAACGCGACCTGCTGCGGCTCGCCGTCAAGCTGGCGGAAAAGATCATCGGATGCGAGATCGCGCAAGACGAGGCGACGCTCGCGGAGATCGTCGCCTCCGCGCTACGCAACGCGCGACAACACGAGATGCTCACCGTGCGCGTCAACCCGGCAGACCTGCCCGCCGTGCAGGCGCGCCGCGAGCGGCTCGACCCGACGGGGCGCGCGCGCTTTCTCGATCTCGTGGCCGACCCGCGCGTCACGCACGGCGGCTGCGTCATCGAAAGCGAATCCGGCACGATAGACGCGCAACTCGACGTGCAACTCGGCGTGCTCGAACGCGCACTGCTCGCGCGCGCCGACGGCGACAGCAGGCCGTGAGAATCTAAAACCTTGAGAAGTTAAGCACGCGGTTTAGTTGAAACTAAGAAGTTATCTTCAAAGCCCCGAAGGGGCGAGATGTAATAGCTTGGGGCACCGCCCCAAGCAACAAGTCCTTGGGATGTGTAAGCCCTGTAAGGGCGAAATAGTCGTTGCAGTTACCAATTATGTCGCCCTTTCAGGGCTGGCCGGTCTAGTCTAACCTGTACCCGGCGCGATGCGCCGGGCTATTAAATGTCGCCCCTTCGGGGCTTCGAGAGGCTTTGCAGACTGCCTCTAAGAGTTTGCGTTTCTCTGCGAACGCGCGGGAAGCGTCCGTCAAGTTATGTCTTTGAACCTTGAGGAGTACATCGCGGCGGTTGACTGGCTTTCGCCGGTGGAAGTGCGCGGGCGCGTGACGGAACTGGTCGGCCTGTTGATTCGCGCGAGCGTGCCGGGGGCGCGCGTCGGCGAGTTGTGCCTGATTCGCTCTCCGCACAGGGCGCGGGAATTGCGCGCGGAGGTCGTCGGCTTTCGCGGCAGCGAGGTGATTCTCATGCCGCTCGGCGACATTCAAGACGTGGCGATGGGCGCGGAAGTCGCCTCGACGGGTGCGTCGCTGAAAGTGCGCGTCGGCGATGGTCTGCTCGGGCGCGTGCTCGACGGGTTAGGCGAACCGGCGGACGGCAAAGGCGCGATTGAGGGCGGGCAGGAGCGACCCGTCACCGCACGCCCGCCCGACCCTTTGCACAGACAGCGCGTGACGAAAATGCTGGCGACCGGCGTGCGTGCCCTTGACGGCGTGTTGACCGTCGGCGAGGGGCAGCGCGTCGGCATCTATGCGGCGGCGGGCGTCGGCAAGTCAACGCTGCTCGGCATGCTGGCGCGCAACACGGAGGCCGACGTGAACGTCATCGCGCTCGTCGGCGAACGCGGGCGCGAGGTGCGAGACTTTATCGAACAGGACTTGGGCGAGGCCGGGATGCGTCGTTCGGTCGTGATCGCGGCCACGTCGAACGAGCCGTCGCTGGTGCGTATGAAAGCGGCTTACGTGGCGACGGCTGTGGCCGAGCATTTCCGCGATCAAGGCAAGCGCGTCTTGCTGATGATGGATTCGGTAACGCGTTTTGCGCGCGCCTTGCGCGAGGTGGGACTCGCGGCGGGTGAGCCGCCCGCGCGCGCGGGCTTTCCGCCGTCGGTCTTTAGCGAGTTGCCGAAATTGTTGGAGCGGACGGGCAACAGCGCGCACGGCTCGATCACTGCCTTCTACACGGTGCTCGTCGAGGGCGACGACATGACCGAGCCGATTGCCGACGAAACGCGCTCGATCCTCGACGGCCACATCGTCCTGTCACGCGCTCTCGCGTCCGCCGGTCACTACCCGGCGATTGACATCAACCAGTCTGTTTCGCGCGTGATGTCTGCGGTCACACGCCCGCCGCACGTCGAAGCGGCGCGACGGCTGCGCGAAGTGCTCGCCACCTACGAGGCGCAGAAGGATTTGATCCTGATCGGCGCGTACAAGAAGGGCAGCGACCCGCGCACCGATTACGCGCTCGGCAAACTCGACAGCGTCAACGCCTTCCTGCGGCAAAGCATGGCCGAAAACGCGCCGCCCTCCGCCGCCATTTCCCAACTCCAGCGAATGTTTTAGAGCGGTTTTCGCAGCGTTGTAGGGTAGGCTGACAGCCTGCCGTTGCCGTGCGAGCGACAGGCTGACAGCTTGCCGTACATTCAAATTTAAGCAACTTTTCCGGCGGCGCGCCGATAAACCTGTTGTAGCCCGAAAAGCATTTCACGCCGGAGGATGAACATGACTTATAAGGTGGACGGTGGCGGAGCAGTTCAAGATAGCACTTATCAGCAGCCCGAAATCGTGCAGCAACCGGAGGAGCAACTCGAACCTATCATCGAGTTTGCGACGAGTAAAATCTGGGACGCCTTCTTCGGCGCGTCCGCGCTCAAAGACCGCGTGCAGCAGACCAACGCGCGGCAGCAGAATCCGAGCGTCCCGCAAACGTTCGTCAATAACGGCTCGAACATCCCGCGCGACACCGAGCCGCAGCCTCCCAGTCCCGACGCCACGCCCGCCGGGGCAGCCGCCTTCATCGATTTCTATCGCGTGGGAGCGAACTACCCCGGCGCGGAAGGCTTCATGTTCATGCGCCAACTGATGGAGCATCAGAACGACCCGCAGTGGATTCAAGGCTACTTCAAGGCGCTCGGCAACGACCGCACGGCGGAACTTTTGAACCAGTCGCTCTCCTACGAGACCTTCCAGAATTGGACTGATCGCGGCGACATCAACGAGTTCGTGGACGTGCTCCGCACCTCCTTCGAGTCGCTCGACAACGCCGGTCTGCTCAATCAGGCCGACATGAATAATCTGGTCGGCCGCTGGGCGGCTTCCGGCAAGTTCAACCCGCAGGTCGCCATAGAGCTTTTCGGCAAGCTCGACTCGAAGCACGAAAATCTGAAGAGCATGTTCTTCCAAGCGGCGGCGCGGCAGGCGGCGAACCCGCAGACGAAAGACGGCGTCGGGAAAGACTTGGCGGCGGCGGCCACGCACGTCCTCGGCCAGACCTCTTCAGACAATCAAGTGCTCCAACTCAATTTGCTGCGGCAGGCGGGCGGCCTCGAACAGTTCGTCAAGCGCGCGATGGCGGGCGAGCGCACGGTTTCTACGCTCGAATCAATGGCCGCCTATTACGATTCGCCGGGGACTGACAACCGCGCGAAGAACGAAGTCGAGTTCGGGCGCATCGAGAGCCTGCTCTACAGTCTGGCCTACAACGACGTGCGCGACGGCTGGGATCACCGTCCCGTCTCCGTCACCGGCGACGACCTGCACAAACTCCGCACCGACTTTTTCAACGCCGCCGCGCAGTCGCTCACCGACTCGAAGACGCAGGACAATTTCAAAAACAACGTCATGTTCAAGGACGGCATGAGCGCGGTCTTCATGTCGGAGTATGACAACATCGTCAAGTCCGGCCTCGGCCCGAACGGCGCGGGCTTCGATACGCTCAAGTTCCAACCGGGCTTGGAGAAATTCTTCCAGCAGACGCTCTTCACGCCGCCGCTCGGCTACAGCAGCGGGTCGCTGGCTAACTTCCTCTCCGGTAAAGTCTCCGAGATCGGCGCGGCGCTGATGGACGACTCGCCCGGCGCAGAGGCGCGTTGGCGAGCCGCGCACGGCGGGCAGTCGCGTATGGACGCGGCGGCGGTCGCGGGCGGCATGCTCGGCATGTTGACCAACGGTTTGAAGTCGTCGCTCGACCAGATGAAGAAAGATGCGGAAGCGCAGGCGCAGACCGTCAAACTCTTCGTTGACATCGCCTTCGGTTTCATACCCGGCATCGGCAGCAAGCTCGGCAGCACGGCCGCAGAGACTTTCCTCAAGAACATCATCGGCCCGATTGACAGCAAGATCAGGGACGCCATCAAGACCGGCGCGGTTGATAAAGCGAAGGAACTGATCATGAGTCAGTTTAAAGACGGGCTGCGCAACCTCAAGCCCGACGAGATGGTGCTGGCTCTCTTCAACAGCCTGAACCAGACGATTCCGAACGGCGACAATCGCGGCGAACAGAACTTCCGCGCCGAGTTCACGAGTTCCTACAGCACGATCATCAACTCGCCCAACCGCATCGTCTCGCAATAGGCGCGCGGTACGGTTCGACAACTGACCCGCCGTTGAGTGGTTCGAGACTCAACGGCGGGTCAAACGCTCGAAGCCCCTCTCACGCGCGCGGCGGCGTAGAAACATTGCGGCGCAGAAACATTTTCGCCATCCTGCCGATAACCATTCCGTGGGCGTCAAAAAACTAAAATTTACGCGGTTAATTTGAGGAGGGTGCGATGGGTCTGGCAGAGATCGGGCAACAGCTTGCGAATCAGGTCAACGAGGTGGTGCAGGCGGGAATCGAGCGTGCGCGGGAGGCCGTCGCCAGTTTCACGCAGCCGAGCGTCTCGACCGAGCCGCGAGATGCGAACGCGATGCAACTCGTCAGCGACCGCGCGGTCTTGTCGAGCACGAACGGGCAGACCGACGCCCTGACCGTCCCCGGCCAGCAGACGGACTTGGACGCGCGCGTGCAACTGGCGCGCACCAACGCGCAGGTCAACGCGGCGGGGGGCGGTGGCGGTTCGTCAACTTCGGCGTCGGCCACGAGCGAGACGGTTCTCGTCTCCACGAAGGAAGTGACCATCAAGCGCACCAGCACGCCCGCCGCCGACCCGACCGACCCGCCCATCGAGCGCATCGTCGTTGACGCGGGCGGCGGCGACGATCAGATAAACGTGACGCGCGACGCCAAGACGGGCGCGACCGTCATCAACGTTAACGGCGAGCGTCATACCATCCAAACTTCGACTTACATTGATCCGGCGGACGGGCGCGAGAAGGCGCAGGTTGACGTTGACGGCAAGCAACAGCAACTCGGCCGGAACGATCCCTATCTCATCACGATCCGTGCGGGCGACGGCAACGACACACTCTCCGTCAGTCAAAACGTCAAGCTTAATTTCACGCTCGAAGGCGGCGCGGGCAACGACCGCATACAGGGCGGCGGCGGCAACGACCGCATCGAGGCAGGCGACGGCGACGATACCGTCTACGGCGGCGGTGGTCGCGACTACCTCAACGGCTCGCGCGGCAACGACAAACTCTACGGCGGCGCGGGGCATGACACCGTCTATGGCGGCGACGGCGACGATCACATACAGGGCGACGCAGGCGAAGATTATCTCGAAGGCGGACGCGGCCGAGACCACGTCCTCGGCGGCGCGGGCAACGACGTGCTCTCCGGCGGCCTCGACGACGACACGCTCGAAGGCGGGCGCGGCGACGATAGACTCTACGCGGGCGAGGGAACCGACAAACTCTATGGCAACATCGCCGCCAACCGTAATCCCAAACGCTCGACGGGCAACGACACCATCTACTCGCAGAAGGGCGACACGGTAGGCAACGACGCGGGCACGACCGTCGTTAACGTGGAGCTTGTGGGTAAGCCCGGCAGTCGCAGCGTGCGTATCGAAGGCTCGACGGAGTTTGTCGAGCGCGTCGAGCAGGACATCGAATTCCTGCGTTCCTCGCCGACGGGCAGGCAGATGCTCACGGAGTTTGATAAAGCTTACGATTCGAGCCGTGATCCGAGGAGCGATTGGTGGCTCATCGGTCGCTTCTTCAACAACGGCAACACCGTCACCATCCGCGAACTCAGCGAAGAGGACAACGGCTTCGCCGCCCCGACCGATTACACCAAAACCTCGCTCGACCCGACGACCGGGCAGAAGAGTTCCGGCTCCGACGTGAACATCTCTTACAACACGCAACTCAACCAGTTTCCGTTCCGCGACCCGAAGAACCCTGCGGACGCTTGGCGCGATCTCGATCCGGTCGTCGTCCTCTATCACGAGATGTCGCACGCCTACGACGACGTAAACGGCGTGATGCAGCCTTACCAGACGTATCAGGCGAAGAACCCGACCGACAACGATCCGCGCGACATCGGCATGCAGAACCGCGAGCGGCAGGCCGTCGGGTTGGAGAACGACGGCATCCCCTACGACTTCGACGGCGACCCGACGACGCCGAAGACCACGGCCAATCCACACGCGCTCACCGAGAACGGCTTGCGCGACGAGTTGGGACGACCGCGTCGGCCAAGATATAATATCGCGCCGTAAGCTCCCGTTTGAGTTTCGCACCAGTCAGCCCGCCGCCCGGAGCGTTCATGAAGCGCGCCGGGCGGCGCGGGCGCGTAAGGAGACTTGATGCTTTTCGCCCGTCACACTTTTTCCAGCCTCGTGCTGGCCGCTCTGTTCCCGGCAAGCCTACTGATCGTCAACGCCTGCGCCGCGCCTCAACCGGGCAGCGCAAACGTGCAGCAGGTCAACGTCAACCAGAGAACCATGAACAACAACGAAACGCGTGATGCTTCAACGAACGCCGCGACGCCAAACACGACGCACGGCGAAACGCCCGCACCGTCCGCGAGCAGTTCCACAGACGCCGGCGCGGACGATCTGAGCTTCGAGACGCACATCCGCACCACGGGGCGCGATCAGTTGCTCATCAGCTACACGGTCAAAAATCGTGGCCGTCAGCCCGTGCTGTTGATGAATCGCCCGCCCGCGCGTTCAGGCACGAGCGCGCCTTTGCCGAACCCCAATTTCGTCTACGTCGAAACGCGGCAGGACGGTGTCGTCGAGATCAGCAAACGCGTCAAGGAGCCGCCGCGCGAGACGACCGTGTTCATTCCTGACGTGCCCGGCGCAACGCTGCTCGCGCCCGGCGAGAGTTTTAGCGAAGAGGTGCGCGTCGATCTCGCAGCGCGCCGGCGCAAAAGCGCGCAGCCGGTGCGCGACGTGCCGGATATTCCCGATCCGGTCAAGCGCGTGCGTTTCTGTCTCGGCACCGCACCCGCCGTAGGCATCACGACGCGCACCTTCGGTCAGGGCAAAAACAAGACCCTCTACCCCGACGCAGGCGCAGTCCTCTCAAAACAACGCCTGCTCTGCGGCGAGACAATCGAGCTACCATAGCCGGCACATCCCGAAGCGGCGACGAAACAGCAAAAGCCACTTGAGATGTCGCATCTCAAGTGGCTTTTGCCATTGGGAAGCCCTGCTCATTACGGAAGGCTAATCCATTCGTAGAGTCCGATAACAAATCTTATGTAGACCAGAGGGCGACATGCGCTCTGTGCTTCGGCGAAGAAGTACTTGCAGACGATTCGCTGTTTACAATTGAAGGTCGGCAGGATGATCGGCGTACAGTCTGTTCGCCGTAAAGCCGTAGGTGGGATTTGGGGTCGCCTCAAAGGCCATATTGATCACGACGCGACGGCTGTATTTTGAGGTAAGTTCCGTCACTCGATGGAGACACTGATCTGCGCGCAGCAGATAGGCGTCGCCGGCTTGATGGTCATGTGTTCTGATTATTTGTTGGCTGCGGCAATGCTCGACGGTTTCATTGACCGTCTCCTCGGCTGAGACACCTCTCGCCTCGCATATCCCGCGCCAATCTTTGATGTATTCGAGCAAGCCGCCGCTCTCGCCCTTGGTCGTCTCGGTTAGGATGACGAGCGCGTAGCTCGGGTCGTCGAGATGCCATCCATGAGTTGCGCCCTGAAAGGTCAGATAATTAACGACCATAAATTCATTCGGATGCAGGCAGGGATGAACATCAGCTTCAACGATATTTTTTATCAACTCTCTAATCTCGTAATGCGTGTAAATGTAGGCTAAGGGCGACTCACTTTTAATCACCTCGCCGCCCAAAGCCTTCATGATCCGTGGGGTCTGGTAGCCGTCCATCAAGAAGTTTCTATTCAACGCGAACTGCTCTAAGCGCGCCGTCTCCGTTTTGACAAACTCGAAAGCCTCTTCGGTCATCAAGTTCGGCAAATGAACGTAGTGGTGCTCACGAAAATGAGCACGCAGTTCACCCAACGCCTGTGCGTTGCGACACTGCTCCGAAAGGAGCCGCAAGATAAACGAGTGCTGTCCATTCAGCGCGTTAGACATGAGATTTATGTGTGAGTAGAAGGAAGGTGATGGTTCAATCGAGGTGAGGCACTAATAAATGCCTC
>DASYMM010000379.1:0-12638 GCA_036009085.1 Pyrinomonadaceae bacterium
CGAACCTGTTCTGCCAGAGGCCGTGGCTGATGACGACCACTTTCGGCGCGCCGGGTTTGTCCTCTTCGGGCAAAAAATTTCGTCCCTGCGCGGGGCTTGCGCCGAGCAGCGGGAAGAAATTCGCGGACACGCCGAAAGCCATCAGCCGCTCCGGCTCGCCGCCGTCGCCCGTCAGGTTCAGGTTGCGCCACTCTATCGCGGCCATGTCCTCGAAGACCTGATTCTGCGTCTTCCAGTCGGCGTAATTGCCGACGGCGGGCGTGTCCTGCGCCAGAGTGTTGGCTTGTTCGCTCTCCCACACCATCACCAGACGCTCCGGCTCGTGGTAGTTCAGAGGCTTCACGAGCACCGCGCTGACGAGACTGAAGATGGCCGTGTTCGCCCCGATGCCGAGCGCGAGCGTGACGACGGCGATGAAAGTGAAACCCGGATTCTTCCACAACATCCGCGCCCCATAACGCACATCCTGTAACAACGTTTCCATCTCAACCTCCAAAAAGCGGTGACGAGTGACAGGTGACGTGTGACGAGTTAAAAACCAAAACTTGCGTCGCTAGTTACCTGCCTTCACTTATCACCTGTCACTCGTCATTGTTTCCTGTTACTTGTTTTCTCTCGTCACTCGTCACTTGTCACTTGTCACTCGTATCTCAAAGCCTCCATCGGATCGACGCGTGCCGCGCGGCGTGCGGGCAAATAGCAGGCGGCGAACGCCACGAGCGTTAAGAGCAATGCCACGCCGGAAAAGATGAGCGGGTCTGCAACGCTCACGCCGAAGAGTAGGCTCGACATCGCGCGCGTCACGGCGAAAGCTACCGCCACGCCCGTCACGACGCCCAAGAGCGTCAGTAACATCCCTTGCCCGACCACGAGCTTGATTATGTCTCGCCCCTGTGCGCCGAGCGCCATGCGCAGGCCAATCTCGCGCGTGCGCTGCGAAACGGTGTAGGACATCACGCCGTAGATGCCGACGACGGCGAGCACCAGCGCGACGGCGGCGAAGATGGCGACGAGCAACATGCTGAAACGTCGCTCCGCGATGGAGTCTGCCACGTACCGGCTCATCGGCTTGATGTCATAGACGGGTTGATCTCTGTCCACCGCCCACACCTGATTCCGCACCGCCGCCGCCAACCCGGCCTCCGCGCTCGCCTGTGAAGTGCGCACCACAATCGTCATCTGTTGCGACGGTCGCTGCGTGTGCGGCAGGTAAACTTGGAGGTTGACAGGTTTGTCCAACCCGTAATGCCGCACGTCGCCGACGACGCCCACGATGTTCAACCAGGGATTGCTCGCATCCCCCAGCTTGATGCGCTTGCCGACGGCGGACTCGTTCGGCCAGAAGCGACGCGCCGTGCTCTCGCCGACGACGACGGCGAGCGGCGCATCCGCTTTATCTTCCCGATTGAACAGGCGACCCTCGCGCAGAGGGATGCGCAACGCGCCGAAATAATCGGCGTTAACCATGTAATCTTCCGTGTCCTGAGCTTCGCCCTCGGAGATCAATTGCCCTTCGGGATAGATGGGGCGGCGATCAAAGTTGCCGCTAATCGGGAGATTGCTGACCACCCCGACGTGTTCGACACCCGGCAAACTCCGCGCGCGTTCTACCACTTGATCGAAAAACAACGGATGCTGTTCGTCCTGCGGATACTTCGTGCCGTTCAAAAACACGGTCATGGTCAAAACATTTTCCGACTCGAAACCGGGGTCAACGCTTTGCAAGCGCACGAAACTCTTGATCAAAAGTCCCGCACCGACGAGCAGCACGAGCGACAAAGCGATCTCCGACACGACGAGCAGACTCCGCACGCGTCCACGGCCTGCGCCCGCCGAAGTGCGCCCGCCGTCTTTTAATGTCTCGTTCAAATCGGGCTTCGAGGCGTGGAGCGCGGGCGCGAGGCCGAAGAAGATTCCGGTTACAGTTGAGATCAACAGGGTGAAGAGCAGCACGCGCCCGTCCAGTCCCGCGTGCTCGAAACGCGGGATCGCGCCCGCGCTCAAAGCAAGCAGGAGATCGTTTGCCCACATCGCGAGCAGTAATCCGAGCGCGCCGCCGATGGCCGCGAGCAGCACGCTCTCCGTCAACAACTGCCGCACGATGCGCGCCCGACGCGCGCCGAGCGCAGTGCGGATCGCGATCTCTTTGTGGCGCGTGGAGGCGCGCGCTAAGAGTAAGTTGGCGACGTTCGCGCAGGCGATCAAAAGCACGAAGCCGACCGCCGCGACGAAGACAAAGAGCGCGGGACGCGTCGCGCCCACCAACTGTTCGTAGAGCGAGACGACGCTCACACCCGCGCTCGCGTTCGACTGCGGATACTGTTGTCGCAGTTGTTGCCCGATGGCGTCCAATTCCGTCTGCGCCTGCTCGACCGTCACGCCCGGCTTGAGCCTTCCGATGGCGGCATCCACCGAACGCCCGCTGCGCGACCAGTTCTGGAGATCGGGCGCGAAGGGAACCCACAGTTCCGGCTGGTTAAGGTCTTCGCCCGTAAGGCGCGGCATCTGAAAATCGCGCGGCATGATGCCGACGACGGTGAGCTTCTGGCTCGACAGTTCGATCTGTTTATTAATGATCGAAGGATCGCCGCCGAACCGACGCTGCCACAACGCATGGCTGAGCACGACGACGTAATGATTGCCGCGCCGTTCTTCGTCCGGCAGAAACGCTCGACCCGCCGCCGGATTAACTTTCAACACCGAGAAGAAATTCGCGGAGACTTTCGCCGCCTGTATCCTCTCCGGCTCCCCCGCGCCCGTTAAACTCGGCGACCAACCATCGAGTGCGGCGACCTCTTCAAACGCGGTGCTGCGCTCACGCCAGTCGTAAAAATCTTCAGGGCTGAAAGTTGACGGCAACTCCTCCGGCTTGCGTAAATCGCGACCGCCGAGGCGCACCAGACGTTCAGCATTCTCGAAGGGGAGCGGGCTGAGCAGCACGGCATTGATCACGCTAAAGATCGCGGTGTTCGCCCCGATGCCGAGCGCGAGCGTCAGGATGGCAATCGCCGTGAAACCGCGCCGCTTCAACAGCATCCGCATGCCATATTTCATGTCCTGCCAGAATCCACTCATAGCTTTACCCCAATCTTTAAGTAGTGACGAGTGACAAGTGACGAGTGACGAGATAAAGACAGGTTTCAAGTTTCAGGTTTCAAGTTTCAGGTCGGAAGCCTTTTTGTTTTCAACTTGTCACTCGTCACTTGTCACTTGTCACTGCTTTCTTGTCACTCGTATCTCAAAGCAACCATCGGATCGACTTTCGTGGCGCGTCGTGCGGGGAGGTAGCTTGCGAGCAGCGCGACGAGCGCGAGCAGGAGCGCGACGCCCGCGAAGATGGCCGGGTCGGTCGCGCTCACTTCGTAGAGCAGCGAAGACATGAGCCGCGTCAGGGCGAACGCTCCGGCGAGGCCGAGAGCGACCCCGAGCAGCGTCGTCAGCATCGCCTGTCCGACGACGAGCCGCAGGATGTCGCGGCGCGTTGCGCCGAGCGCGATGCGTATGCCCATCTCGTGCGAACGCTGCGCCACCGTGTAGGCGATCACGCCGTAGATGCCGACCACCGCGAGAATCATGGCGACGGCGGCAAAGAGGTTGAGCAGCAGCGCGTTGAAGCGTTGCGGCGCGACGGCCTTCGAGAAGACTTCCGACATCGGCGCGATCTTCGTCACCGGCTGGTCTTTATCCACCGCCAGCACTTCTCTACGCACCGCCGCCGCCAACATGTTCGGATCGCCCGCCGCACGCACCGTCAGCGTCAGCGAAGTCCAGCCGCTCTGTTCGTAAGAGAGGTACATCGTCGGTCTCGCTTCGCCGTTCAACTGCGAATGCTTGACGCCGCCGACAATGCCCACCACGGTGAAGAACGAATGCGGCCAGCGGGAGCCTTGTTCGTTAATGCGCTTGCCGAGCGGGTCTTCGCCGGGGAAGAAACGGCGCGCGAAAGTTTCGTCAACGATCATGACGGGCGTTGAGTCCGCACGATCTTGTTCGTTGAAGTGACGACCGCGTATGAGCGGGATGCCGAGCGACTGAAAATATTCCGGCGCGATCACACGGAAGTCAGCCGACTGCACGAGACCCGCCGCCAGCGTCTCACGCCCCTCGATGGTGAAGCCGTCAATCTCTTCCGCGCCGCTCAGAGGCAGGTGCGATACCGCGCCCACCGATTCGACGCCTGGCAGCGTCTTGACGCGCGCGATTGTCTGCCGGTAAAAATCCGCGATCCGCCGCTCATCCTTATACTTCTGTTCCTGTAAACCGATCTCCGCCGTCAACACTCCTTCGGGGGCGAAGCCGGGTTTGACGTTTTGCAGCCGGAGGAAACTTTTCAACAGCAGCCCCGCGCTAATCAAGAGAACGAGCGCGAGCGCGACTTCGGAGACGACGAGCAGGCGGCGCGCGCGTTCCCTGCGCGGGCTGCCGCCGCCGCTTCGTCCGCCCTCTTTCAACATCTCGTTCAACGCCGGTTTGGAGCTTTGCAGCGCGGGCAGCAATCCGAAGACGACGCCCGTGACGAGTGAAATCAGCAACGTGTAGCCGAGCACACGGTTGTCAATTCCGATCTCCGCCGTGCGCGGGATCGTGCCGGGACTGAGCGCGATGAGCAGGTCAACGCCCCACATTGCCAGCCACACGCCGAGCACGCCGCCGAGCAAAGCTAAGAGGACGCTCTCCGTCAAAAGTTGCCGCATGATGCGCCCACGACTCGCGCCGAGCGCGGTGCGAATAGCCAGTTCGCGCTGCCTTGAAGCGGCGCGCGCCAGGAGCAAGTTGGCGACGTTCGCGCACGCGATGAGGAGCACGAAGCCGACCGCGCCGAGCAGGATGAGGATCGCGCCGCGACTCTTCCCGACGACCTGTTCGTGCAGCGACACGACGGCCATGCCCCACTCTTTATTATCGTCCGGGTACTCCTGTTCAAGCGCTGACATGATGTTGCTCAACTGCGCCTGCGCCTGCTCTATTCCGACGCCCGGCTTAAGCCTGCCAACCACGCCGATGTGATGGCTGCCACGGTTTTTCGTCTCTTCATCCGTCAACGCGATGGGCGTCCAGAGGTCTGTCTTCTGTTCAAAGTCGAAATAAGCGGGCAGCCCCATGTTCTGCGGGAAGGAAGCATGCTCGGGCATGATGCCGATGACGGTGTAAGTTTCGCCGTCGAGCGTCAGGGTCTTGTTCACGAGCGACGGGTCGCCGCCGAAGCGTCTCTGCCACAACCCGTGGCTGACGACCACCACGCGGTTGTTGCCCGGTCGGTCTTCGTCCGCCACAAAACCGCGCCCCTGCGCCGGATTCATACGCAGCAGGGTGAAGAGATTCGCGGAGACTTTGACGCCCGTGAGTCGCTCCGGTTCGTTGTTGCCCGTCAACACAGTGTTCCACGAATCGAGCGCGGCGAGTTCCGAGAAGACATCGCTGCGCTGCTTCAAGTCTGTGAAGTTGGCGGTCGAGCCCGGCAAGTGCGTATAACCGAGTTGACGCCCGAACGGGTGCGTCTCCCAGACCAACACGAGTTGCTCCGGCTGCTCGAACGGCAGAGGCCGCAGCAAGACCGCGTTGACCACGCTGAAGATGGCCGTGTTCGCGCCGATCCCCAAAGCCAACGCCAGCACCACCACAACCGTAAAGCCCGGATTCTTCCACAGCATCCGCGCCCCATAACGAAGGTCTTGCCACAGTGTTCCCATCTCTCAACCTCTTTAAGTGACGAGTGACGAGTGACAAGTGACGAGTTAAAAACCAAAACTTGTCTCGCTCGTCATCTGCCTTCTCTTGTCACCTGTTACCTGTCACTGTTGTATCTGACTCGTCACTTGTCACTTGTCACTTGTCACTGCCTTATTCGTATCTGAGCGCGATCATCGGGTCAACTTTCGTGGCGCGTCGCGCCGGGATGTAGTTGGCGGCGAAGGCGACGAGCATGAGCAGCAGGGAGATTCCCGTGAAGGTCAGCGGGTCTGTAGCCGACACGCCGTAGAGCATGATCGTCATGGCCTGCATCAGCCAGTAAGACGCGATGAGGCCGAGCGTGACGCCGACGAGCGCGAGTAACATGCCTTGGCGAACGACCATCTTGAGAATGTCGTGCGGCTGCGCGCCGAGCGCCATGCGGATGCCGATCTCGTGCGTGCGTTGCGTGACGGCGTAGGACATCACGGCGTAGATGCCGACCGAGGCGAGCACGAGCGCGATGAACGCGAAGACGCCGAGCATGCCCATCACCACACGCTGCGGCGCGAGCGATTCGGAGACGACGCGCCCCATCGTCCGCGCGTTGTAGATCGGTTGCTCCTTGTCAATCGCCTGAATTTCCCGCTGCACCGCCCCGGCCAGTTGCAGAGGGTCGCCCGCCGCACGCACCACGAGGCTCATCGAATACCACGGCTCTTGCGCGAGCGGAACGTAGACTTCCGACCATGTCTCCACCACGAGCGATTCGTGCTTGATGTTTCCGGCGATGCCGATGATCTCGTAGTTATCCTTCTCTTCCTCGCCGCCGAAGTTCAGACGTTTCCCCAGAGGGTCTTCGTTCGGGAAGAATTTCGCGGCGAGATATTCGTTGACGATGACGACGCGTTGCGTGTCTGCGCGGTCGTTGGCCGTGATGTGCCGCCCGCGCCGGAGCGGAATGTTCATCGCTTCGAGATAGTGCGGGCTGATGACGCGGAAGTTGGCCTGCGGCTCGCGGCCTTTCTCCGGTTTCGGTTGTCCGACGACGGAGAAGACGGAATCCGAGTTGCTGCGCGAGAGCGGGAGGATGTTGGTCGCGCCCGCCTGCTGCACGTTCGGCAGCGCGCCGACGCGTTCAATCGCCTGCTGGTAGAAATTCACGCGCGCCGTCTTGTCTTGATATTTCAGGCGCGGCAGCGCGACATCCACCACGAGCACGCTTTCGGATTTGAAGCCCGGCTCGACTTTGAGTATCTCGTAAAAGCTCTTGATCATCAGCCCCGCGCCGATCAGAAGCGTCAGGGAGATCGCCACTTCCGCGACGACGAGCACGCCGCGCAAGCGGTTGCGATGAAAGCCTCCGCCCGAGGTGCGCCCGCCGTCTTTCAAGGCTTCGTTGAAGTCGGTCTTCGTCGCTTGCAGGGCGGGCGCGAGTCCGAAGATGATGCCGGTTAAGAGCGAGACGCCGAGCGTGAACCAGAAGACTTCCGCATCAATGCCGACATTTTTCCATCCCGGCAAATAGCTTGAGAGACTGGAAGGGATGCTCACCTTCATCAGGTCGATTCCCCACACGGCGACGAGCAGGCCGAGCGCGCCGCCGATGAGCGCGATGAGCACGCTCTCCGTCAACAACTGCCGGATGAGCCGAAAGCGGCTCGCGCCGAGCGCCATGCGAATCGCGATCTCTTTCGAGCGCGAGGCGGCGCGCACGAGCAGCAGGTTGGCGACGTTCGCGCACGCGAGCAGCAAGACGAAACCCGCCGCGCCGAGCAGCACGATGAGGCCGGGGCGCGGGCCGCGCACGTAGTCGGCCTTCAAGGATGTGACGGCGAAGGTGCGGTTGCTGTTCGTGTCGGGATAGAGCATCGTGAGCCGGCTCGCGATTGTCGCAAGTTCCGCGTCGGCCTGCTCGAAAGTGACGCCCGGCTTGAGTCGCCCGAGCATCCGCACGTAACGATTGCCGCGTTCCTCTTTCGTCTTATCCGTGATGATGAAGGGCAGCAGGATGTCGTTATTGGTCGGCGGGAAATTGAAATCCTCCGGCATGATGCCGACGACGGTGTAAGCCTGCCCGTTGAGCATCAACGCCTGATTCAAGATTGCCGGATCGGACGCGTAGCGGCGACGCCAGAAATCGTGCGTGAGGATGACCACCTTGTCGCGCCCCTCGCTCTCCTCTTCCTTCGTGAAGGTGCGCCCGCTCGCGGCCTGCACATCGAGCGCGTTGAACATCTCCGGCGAGACGGAGGCCACTTCGAGTCGTTCCGGCTTATCGCCGTCGGTGAGATTGATCGAACTGCTGTTATAGATGGCGACGTGCGAGAAGACGGTCTGCTGCTCGCGCACGTCGAGGAAATTGGCGGGCGACACCATGTTGCGAAAAGAGGTCTTCGGCGGTCGTTCCCAGACGACGACGAGCGCGTCTGCGTCCATGAAATTAAAAGGGCGCAGCAGGAGCGCATTCACCGCGCTGAAGATCGTCGTGTTCGCCCCGATCCCCAGAGCCAACGCCACCACCGCCACTATCGTAAAGCCCAAATTCTTCCACAACATCCGTAGCGCATAACGCAAATCCTGAACAAGTATTCCCATCAGCAAAACCTCTTTAAGTGACGAGTGACGAGAGAAAAATAGGTTTCAAGTTTCAGGTTCCAAGTTTCAAGTCTGAGAAAGTTCTCTGGTTTTTAACTTGTCACTCATCACTCGTCACTTGTCACTGTTCTTTCATTGCCCGCCCGTCAGTTTCTTGAGCAGTTCAGCCGCCACTTTCGCGTTGCCGTAATTCGGCTCGACTTCCAGAGCCATGCGGTAGAACTCGATGGCGCGTTGTTTGTCGCCGGTGTTCATGTAGGTTTCGGCCAGACTATCGTAGGCGTTGCCGGATTTCGGATAGGCGGCGACGTTGAGTTTGAAAACGTCTATCGCCTCTTTCATCTTCTTCCGGCCGACGAGGTAGTAGCCGAGGCCGTTGACGAAATCTTCCTGCACGAGCGGCGACTTCTGATCCTTGGCGCGCGCCGCGTCGAAAGCCTTCTGGAATTTTTCAATGCCCTGCTCGACGATCACGTCGCCCGCGCTCTTGGCTAGGAGCGAGTAGGTCGGGTCGTTGTAGTTCAGATAATCGAATGCTTTCGCGCTGTCTTCGACGAGCAGACGCTTCGCCGTCTCGGCCTGTTTCGCGTATCCGGTCGGAACTTCGTCGAGCATGCGTTGCAGTTCCGCTTGCGGCATCCAACGCCCGCGCGCCATCACGCCGAGCGGCCGGGAAATTCGCGCGATGTCTTGCAGAGGATTGCCGTCGAGCAGCAGTAGATCGGCGCGTTTGCCGGTGGCGACCGTGCCGAACTCGCCTGTCTTCGTCAGAAATTCAGCGGGGTAGCGCGTGGCCGCCTGGATCGCTTCAAAGGGCGTGAAGCCGATGTCTATGAGGTGGCGCAGTTCTTCGTGCTCCGAGTAGCCGGGCACGACGCCGGGATTCATCGCATCCGTGCCCGTCATGATGCGGACGCCGACGCGGTGCAGTTCCTTCGCCAGTTTCTTTTGAAAGGCGAGCGACTTCGTGAGGGCTGCGCCCTGCGTTCCGAGTCTAGCCTTGTACGGGTTGACATCAATGCCCCAACTCTCACGCACCCACGGCGCGAGATATTTCATCTCCGGCATGGCGAGGAGCGCGGGCAGCGTCTCGACCTGTTTGATGATGTGATCGTAGGCGACGAAGGTGAGAATCACTTGGACGCCCGCGTCGCGCGTTTGTGCGGCGACTTCCGGGATGCGGCTTTCGTCGTCCGTGTTATTTTTGAAGGTGGTATAGACGTACTCTTCGGCGTGTGCGATGGCCTGTTTCGCTTGAAGCACGCTTTCAAAACCCGGCTCGCGCGGGATGTGGCCGATGTAGAGCATGTCGTGCTTCTTCGCTTCCGCGATGAGCACGTCGTAGGCTTCCTTCGACACGCCGTTGTAGATTTTGATCGAATCGTAACCGGCGCGTTTCTGTTCTTCCACGAGCCGCCGCGCTTCGTCGGCCTTCTGCGCCGTGCGGATGGTAGGCCCGCACGAGTAGATGGTTGGCCCCGCGAGTTTCCCCTGCACGACTTCCTCGCGCCAGATGAGGTTCGCGGGACGACCGTTCAGGTTATAGACGGTGGTGACGCCGTTGGCGAGATAGAGCGGCAACTCCAGAGGCGAATAGAGGTGCGCGTGCATGTCCACGAGGCCGGGCATGAGGTAGCGATTTTTCCCCTCGACGCGCAACGCGCCTTTCGGCACTTTGACCTTCGACGCCGCGCCCATCTCCGCGATGCGCCCGTCTCTGATCACGACGGTCTGGTTCGCTAAAACTCCCTCCCTGTCCATCGGCACGACGTTGACGTTCTGAAAAACGACGATCCGCGCGGCCTTACTTTCCCCCGCACTTTTCCCCGCCGCAGAAGGCTTCGCGCCACGCGCCAACGCGCCCTGATTCAGAGAGACGACGAGGAGCAAGACCAACAAACATCTACGCTTCATAAAATCTCCAAAATGCAGTGACGAGTGACAAGTGACGAGTTGAAAACCAGAGAACTTTCTCAAACCTGAAACTTGGAATCTGTTTTCTGCTCGTCACTCGTCACTTGTCACTCGTCACTGCCTTATTCGTATCTGAGCGCGATCATCGGATCAACTTTCGTCGCACGGCGCGCAGGGATGAGGCAGGCAAAGAGCGCGACGGCGGCAAGCAGCAGGGCGACGCCGCCATAAGTGAGCGGGTCGGTCGCAGACACGCCGTAGAGCAGGCTCGACATGAGATGCGTGGCCGCGAACGATCCGGCGAGGCCGAGCGCAACGCCGATGAGCGCGAGCTTCATGCCTTGCCCGATGACCATTCGCAGCACGTCCTTCTGTCCCGCGCCGAGCGCCATGCGGATGCCGATCTCGTGCGTGCGTTGCGTGACCGAGTAGGCCATCACGCCGTAGATGCCGATGGCCGCGAGCAGCATCGCCGTCGCGGCGAAGATGCCTAGGAGCCACGTCGCAAACTTCTGCGGCGCAACGGTTCCCGCGACGATGTTCTCCATCGTGTCCACGTTCGAGATCGGTTGATCCTTGTCAATCTGCTGCACCTCGTTGCGGATGGCGGCGGTCAGGCTCGTCGGGTCGGCCTTAGTTTTCACGGCGAGCCACATGCCGCGCGTGGAGGCGGCGAAGAAGGCTTCGGGCACCTGTTTGTAAGGCGTGTAAATCTCGACGCGCCCTTCCTCGTTCGGGCTGTAATGCTTGACGTGTTTGACCACGCCGACGACCTGCAACCACGGAGATTTACTATCCACGCCGCCCATCTTGAGCCGCTTGCCGACGGGGTCTGTGTTAGGGAAGAAACGCGCGACGAGCATTTCGTCTACGAGGACGACGGGCTGCGAGTCTTTCGTGTCCTGCTCGGTGAAGTAGCGACCGCTCACGAGCGGAATGTTCATCGTGCGGAAATAATTTGCGCTGGCGAAGAGGTTGACGGCCATCGCGATGTCCTTGTTGTTCGCCACCTCTTGCCCTTCAACCGTGATGCCGGATTCGATGCCGCCTTTCATCGGCAGGCCGCGCGTGGTGCCGACGCTTTCCACGCCCGGCAAGACCCGCACGCGGTTTTCCAGTTCATCCCAGAAGCTCGCCACCTGCGCGTTCTCTTTGTAGCGCGCTTCCGGCAGCGGCACGCGCAGCGTCAACACGTTCTGCGGGTCGAAGCCGAGATCGGTCTGTTGCAAGCGCATGAAACTCTGTATGAGCAGCCCCGCGCCGACGAGGAGCAGGAGCGACAGAGCGACCTCCGAGACCACGAGCGCATTGCGCACGCTCTGGTGACTGCCGCCCGCCGACCCGCTGCGCCCGCCTTCCTTCAACGAGTCGTTCAAATTCGACTTTGAGGCTTGCAGCGCGGGCGCGAGGCCGAAGAGCAAACCCGTCAGCACCGAGATACCGAAGGTGAAAAGGAGCACCCACTTGTCGAGGCCGATGTTGGCGGTGAGGAGACGCGGGATGTCGTCCGGCAGGGCGGCCAGCAGCGCGTCAATGCCCCACATGGCAAAGAGCAGGCCGAGCAGGCCGCCGAGCAGAGAGAGCAGCAAACTCTCCGTGAGCAACTGACGCATGATGCGCAGGCGACCCGCGCCGAGCGCGGTGCGGATGGCGATCTCCTTAGAACGCGAAGCGGCGCGCGCCAGGAGCAGGTTGGCGACGTTCGCGCAGGCGATGAGCAGTACGAGGACGACTGCCCAGAATAAGAGCCACAGCGGGCGTTTAATTTCCTTCACCGCTTGATCCTGCAAGGATTGGAGCGCGACGCTGTTGCCCGCGTTCGACTGCGGATACTTGTCTGCGAGTCGCGCGGCGATGGTCTTCATCTCCGTGTACGCCTGTTCCACAGAGACGCCGGGTTTCAGGAGTCCCAACACGTACATGCCCGGATGGCTGTCGCGTTCCATCAAACGATCCGAGTGCAAGCCGACCGTGACGAACACGTCAACGGGTGCTTCCAACTCGAACGTCTGCGGCAACACGCCGATCACCGTGTAGCTCTCGCCGTTGAGCAGCAGAGGCTTGTTGAGGATGGAAGGATCGCCTCCCAAACGTCGCTGCCAGAATCCGTGGCTGATGAGCGCGACGGGGCTGCCGCCCGGCTTGTCCTCGTCGGGCGTGAAGTTGCGCCCGACGACGGGAGCGACGCCGAGCACCGGAAAGAAAGCGGAAGAGACTTGTCGCCCGGCGAGTCGTTCCGGTTCGCCCCCGCCCGTCAACACGTAGTTGGTGTTGCGGAAGGCGGCGAGCCCGTCGAACACTTGATTCTGGTCGCGCCAGTCCAGGAAGTTCGGATAGGAGACGGACATCTCAGGAATCTGCTGCGACCATTCGCCCATGTAGACGATGCGCTCGCTGTTCGGGAAAGGCAGGGGGCGAAGGAGCACCGTATTGACGACGCTGAAGATGGCCGTATT
>DASYMM010000380.1:0-3318 GCA_036009085.1 Pyrinomonadaceae bacterium
CCGGGCGAGGGCGCGACGGATGAAGCGATGCAAACGGCTTTCGAGCTTGGCGAGTTGATCGCACGGGAAGGTTGGGTGTTATTGACGGGCGGGAGAAGCGCGGGCGTGATGGAGGCTGCGAGTCGCGGCGCGCGTGCCGGGGGCGGGCTGACCGTCGGCATCCTCCCCACGGCAGACGCGTCGGGCGCGTCGGAGTTTGTGGACATTCCTATCGCGACGGGCATGGGGCAGGCGCGCAACAACATCAACGCGCTCTCCTCCCGTCTGCTCTTCGCCTGCGGCATGGGCGCGGGCACGACCTCCGAAATCGCCCTCGCCTTCAAAGCCCGCAAGCGCGTGATCCTGCTCTGCACGGACGAAGCGAGCGAGAACTTCTTCAAGTCGCTCGGACAGGGCGACGCCTTCACCGCAGACACGCCGCGCGCCGCTATCGAACTGGCGAAAAAATTATTGACTGAATAGTGAGTTTAAGAAGCTGTCTGCAAAGCCCCCAAGGGGCGACATGTAATAGCCCGACGCATCGCGCCGGGTCACTTAGCCAATAATGAGAAGCCCTGACAGGGCGAGATAGATTATTTCGCCCTGTCAGGGCTTCACCTGATAACAACGATCTGCCTAGGGCGTTGCCCTAGGCTTTTGCATCTCGCCCCGTTGGGGCTTTGAGACAATTCTCGGACAGCTTCTAATAACTTACCCCGCCGAGACGACGGCCTCTTCGTCGCGCGGCGTTTCCTGCGCCGTGCCTTCCACCTGTTGCCGCGCGTGATAAGAGGAACGCGTGAGCGGGCTCGATTCGACGTGATGAAAGCCCAACGCCATCCCAACGTCGCGCCAGCGCGCAAACTCTTCCGGCGTCACGTAGCGTTCGACGGGCAGGCGGCGCGCGTGCGGTTGCAGGTATTGCCCGATGGTCATGATGTCGCACGACACGGCGCGCAAATCGCGCATCAACTCCACCACCTCATCGAACGTCTCGCCAAGCCCGACCATGATGCCGCTTTTGGTGAGCATCCCCCGTTTCTCTTCATCGCGGCGGCGCGCGGCTCGCTCAAGGAGCGTCAACGTCTGCCCGTATTTCGCGTCGGGACGCACGCGGCGATAGAGGCGCGCGATGGTTTCGGTGTTGTGATTGAGCACGTCGGGCTGCGCGTCGAGCACTGTGTCGAGCGCGGCCTCGTCGCCATTGAAATCTGGAATCAGGACTTCGATCTTGCACGCGGGATTTGCGGCGCGCACTTCGCGGATCGTCTGCGCCCAGTGCGCCGCGCCGCCGTCCGGCAGATCGTCGCGGTTGACGGAAGTGATCACGGCGTAAGCGAGGTCTAGATGGCGCACGGCTTCGGCGACGTGGCGCGGCTCGTCCGGGTCGAGCGCGCCGGGCTGGCCTTTGCCGACGGCGCAGAAGCCGCAATGGCGCGTGCAGATGTCGCCGCCGAGCATGAAGGTTGCGGTGCGGTCAGACCAGCACTCGAAGATGTTCGGGCAGCGCGCCTCCTGGCAGACCGTGTGCAGATTCAACCCCTCGATCAAGTTGAACACGTGATTCTGGTTCGTCGGGTCGCCGATGCGAATCTTCAACCAGTCGGGTTTCCGCCCCGTCGGGCGTCCCGCCTGCGGCGACGGATTATTGCTGATGACTTTTAACTCGCGGCTCAATTAAGTTGCTCCAAAAAGGTTCCTGACAATTTGACTGTTTCGACGATGCGGCTATTTTAACACCTGCTCCGCATCGTTGTCGCTTCCGCCACCGACGAGTGCGGCGAGCACGTCTGCGTCAACGTTTCCGCCGGAGAGCACGACGCCCGCGCGCCGTATGCCGGGCGGGAGTTTACCGAAAAGCAACGCCGCCGCCGCGAGCGCGCCCGTCGGCTCGACGAGTAGCTTCAAACGAAACAGTAGAAACTTCAACGCCTCGGCGATCTCCGCGTCCGAGACCGTCAACACGTCCGACGCGTTCTGCTGCACGAAGGGAAACGTGAGCGCGCCCGGCGACTGGACACGCGCGCCGTCGGCGATGGTCGGCGGCGGAGCGATCTTCACGCGCTCGCCTTTCAAGAAAGATTGTTTTGTGTCGTCGCCCGTTTCCGGTTCGACGGCGAAGCAGCGAATCCGCGCGTCCGTGCCCTTCGCCACGACGCTCGCCCCCGCGAACAGACCGCCGCCGCCGCAAGGCAAGACGAGCGCATCCAGTTCGGCGACTTCCTCAAGCAACTCCAACGCGCACGTTCCCTGCCCCGCCATCACGTAATAATCGTCGTAGGGCGGCACGAGCACCAAGCCCTCGCGTTCGGCCACGTCGCGCGCGACCACTTCGCGGTCGTCGCGTTGCCGGTCGTAGAAGATCACTTCCGCGCCGTACCCGCGCGTGGCCGCCACCTTCGCGCGCGGCGCATCCTGCGGCATCACGATCACCGCGCGCACGCCCGCATCGCGCGCCGCGAGCGCGACGGCCTGCGCGTGATTGCCCGACGAGAAAGCGGCGACACCGCCGCGTGCGCGTTCTTCCGCGCTCAGGGCTAGAATCTTGTTCGTCGCCCCGCGCATCTTGAACGCCCCGCCGCGTTGAAAATTTTCGCACTTGAAGAAAACCTCTCGCCCCGCCGCCTCGTTGAAGGCGCGCGAAGCCATGACGGGCGTGCGATGCACGCGCGAACGGATGCGCTCATGCGCCTCGCGTATGAATTCAAGCGTGAGCATATTCATCTTCCAGCTTCATCTCGAAGACTTCCGAGAAGCGCGCGACGAGGCGGTCTTCCACGTCGCGCAAGTTCAATTCGTGGCCGAGCAGTTCGTGCATCGAGGTGACGGGTTCGCCTTCGCAGGCGATGATCAGGTCGAAGAAACTGAGGTCGGTGTTGACGTTCAAGGCGAAGCCGTGCGTCGTTACCCAGCGCGAGATGTGGACGCCGATGGCGGCGACTTTCCCGCGCGCCGTGTGCACGCCCGTCAAGCCTTTGATCCTGAAACCCTCGATCTCAAAATCCGCGAGCGCACGGATCAACGCTTCTTCCAGTTCGCGCACATAGCGATGCACGTCTTCGCGTTCGGGACTCAAGTTTATGATCGGATAACCGACGACTTGACCGAGGCCGTGATACGTCGCTTTGCCGCCGCGATTCGTCTCAAAGAGCGCGACGCCGCGCGAGGCCAAAGTTTCGGGCGAGGCGAGGACGGCGGACTCCGTGGCGCGGCGTCCGAGCGTGAGGACGTGCGGGTGTTCGACGAGCAGGAGCGTGTCCGCGCCCGCGCCGCTTTTGCGCGCGGCCTCGATCTCCTTCTGGACGAGGTAAGCCGCGCCGTATTCCATCCGCCCGAGGC
>DASYMM010000381.1:0-7843 GCA_036009085.1 Pyrinomonadaceae bacterium
GGTCGCCGTCGTAGATCGAACACCAGACGCGCCGCCCCAACTCGCGCCACGTCAGCCCGCCCAACTCCCAAACCGATGCCATCTCGCGCCGCCCTCCTCCAGACTCTTTCACGCCCGCACGCGAGCGAAACATCTCCCGCACATCAGATGATTGCTGCCTGCTAACAATAACAAAAAACCGTCTGAATCACAGTCCGTTACCGCGCTTTCGACCCGCCTTGAACCGCTCGCGCGCCCTGCGCCGGAGGCCACGCGCAAACGCTCCGGGGCATCTAATTCTCGCAAGCAAATAGAGTGAGAGAACCATTATCCAGGGGTGAAATAAGAGCTATGAAAACTTTGAAAAACAGATTCGCTGCCTTTGCGATTCTTCTTTGCGCGTTGACCGTTTCAGCCACGAGCGTCGCCGCGAGCACGCTTGCGGAATCGGGTCAGGCGTTAGAACGTCAACAGGTCTCGAAGCGCGTCCGCAAGGAACTCGTGACGCTGCCTTACTACGGCGTCTTCGACAATCTCGCCTACGAGATCGAAGGCCGCACCGTGACGCTGCACGGGCAGGTGGTTCGTCCTTCGACGCGCAAGGACGCAGAGCGGCGCGTGGCGAAGATTGAAGGCGTCGAGCGCGTGGTCAACAAGATCGAGGTGTTGCCGCTTTCCGGTTTCGACGATCAAATTCGGAGACAGGCGTATCGCAGCATCTTCAACACGAGCAGCCTCTATCGTTACGCGCTCGGGTCGAACCCGTCCATCCACATCGTCGTCAACCGCGGGCACCTGACGCTCGAAGGCGTCGTCGGCACGCGGGGCGACAAGCAACTCGCGGAGTTTGCCGCGCGCGGCGTGCCCGGAGTCTTCTCCGTGACGAACAACCTGCGCGCCGAGAGCGAAGAGCGCAGCCGCAGGTAAAACGGTTCGCCCGCGCGAGCCGCGAACATAAACAAAGAGCCGCACGGTGAACACGCCGCGCGGCTCTTTCATTTCAGATGGCAACTGGATGAAACCCTCTGTCTTCCCTTAGTGTCTTTGTGACTTCGCGGTGAGTACTGCTTGATGAAGTATTCACCACGAAGTCACGAAGACACTAAGGGAAGACAGAGAATATAAGTTTCCTAGCGTTTCAGCTTCTCAAGATACTTCTGGCGAAACTTGGAGACTTTGGGCGCGATGACGGCGCGGCAGTAGGGCTGGTTCTGGTTATTCTGGTAGTACTCCTGATGATAATCCTCCGCCGGGTAGAAGACCGTCAGCGGCACGACCTCCGTGACGATGGGCGCATCCCAGATGTGCTCCCCATCGAATTGTGAGATCAATCGTTCGGCGATCTCTTTCTGTTCGGGCGAGTGATAGAAGACGGCGGAGCGATATTGCGTGCCGATGTCGCCGCCCTGCCGGTTCAAAGTCGTCGGGTCGTGAATGGTGAAGAAGACTTCCAGCAGTTCCTCGAAAGAGACGACCTGCGGGTCGTATGTCAACTGCACCACCTCTGCGTGCCCCGTCGTCCCGCTACAGACGGCACGATAAGTCGGGTTCGGCGCATCGCCGCCCGCGTAACCTGAGACCACACGCTCGACGCCGCGCAAGTCTGCGAAGACCGCTTCCAGACACCAGAAACATCCTCCGGCCAGCGTGGCGGTCTCTACTCTCTCGTCCATGATCGCGCTCCTTTAATTATCTCGAAGATAAAACTTAGATTGATGTCCGCACGTTCGGGATGTCTTCATCTTAACACGCCCGTCATATCGCCAAGCCCGCGCGACCTGCGCGCCCGCGCAAAGCTTATAGGGTGCATCTATGTTATACTTCACGGGTCATGTAACGACCGCTATTTGGAAAACATCTACTCTCGACATCAGGATTTGCGCGAGCCGCACTGCTCCTTGTGCCGTCTGTTGTTTTTTCGACGCGACAACTGTTCGGGGAGGCTCCTGATTTTCTTGCCACACTCTAAAACTCGAAAGCCCATGCGCCGACGATGCCATAGTTGTTGCCCGTGCGTTAGCCTGACCACTGCTCGTTCCGGCGCGCAGTGCCTCTCTCTTTTAAAAGAAGGTGACAAATGAGCGTAGGCGTGAAGCAAAAGATTTATGCACCGGCGCGTTGCGCGTGGTGCGCGGGAACGGGGCGTTCGGCCACCTCTGCGAGCCGCGTGATCTCGTGTCTGGTGTGCGGGGGGAAGGGCAACGTCGCCGTGTCGCAACCGGCGGAAGAGTGTCGGCAATGCGAAGGCGCGGGGCGGCGCGGCGCGATGCGTCTGTGCCTGAACTGCGTCGGCACGGGCTGGTCGCCGTTGATTTGAATTAACGAACAAGGGATGCGCGCCGGTGTCTGTTGAAGCGGGGGCGCGCGTCGGATCAAGAGGTTGAAATGAAAGAGTATCGGCACAAGTGCGGGGGCAGCTTGCGTCCGTGGGACATGCGTTGTCCTTATTGCCACCGCTCGACGGTGAGCTGGCAACACGTCATCGCGATCACGTTGGTCGCGGCATCGGCCATCTTTTACCTGCTCAGAGTTTTTTAACGATTACAGTGTTGGTTGCGTCTCGCGGCAATCAATCTTCGTGCGGACAGTCAGCCTAGCGCGAGCCGGAGCGTCTTTTATGAATGTCACAGAACAGATTGCGATCAAGGGGTATCACGACGACACGAACGCGGATGAATGGCCGGGGATTGATTCGAGATTCCGCTTGATCGTCGTGGCGGCACTGAGAACGAAACAACTGTTGCACGGCGCGCGCCCGCGCATCGAAGCCGACCCGTTGAAGCGTCGCAACACGAGCATCGCCCTCGAAGAGGTGCGACAGGGACTCGTCTCTTTCACGAATAATACCAAGGACGTGGTGGCGACCGGCGACGGCGACGGCGCGGCAGAGTAATAGCCGCGTAGAAGCCGCGCAGTAGGCGCGCGAGTAGAAACGATGAGCGCGATCAATTCGGAGACATTCGGCCAGATCTGCGAGGGCGTGTGGAAGAGCCGCACGAGCATTCTCGCGGGGCGCGGCAACTGTAGCGGCGAGGTGGCACTGCTGCGCGCAGTCTATTGGCGACTCTGCAAGGTCGGGGGCGAATCCGGTCAGGTCGGCGACGATTGCGACGCGGAACACATGCTCCCCGCCTATCAACAACTCATCGGCCGCACGATTGCCGGGCACGCCTCTCCGCGTTTTGACGCCGCGCCGTTCCTCGAAGAGCTTTTGCGGCGTTACAGAGAAGAAGTCGAGGCCGCGAAGAGATGAACGGTCTGCGAGTTTATATCAACCCGGCAAACGCGAGCGCGCAGAACGGCCAGCGTGTCTTTTACAGTCGCCGCGCCGACGGCCCTTATTATCGCTGGCACTATCAAGATGAATTTGGTCGCTGGCACGGGGCGCGCGTCCATCTCTCGAATCTGACGTTGCGCGTGCTCTCCATCGCGAGTTGGGAGACCGTGCCGAAGGCTTTGCAGGTCAAACTGGGCGAGCATTATCTGGAATAGACGCGGCGATATTTGTGGCGATGCCGGACGCAAAAATTTCGGCCAGCCGGTTAGCCTCTGCGATTCGGGTTTGTGTATAGTATGAGCGCGTAGTGATTAAAATAATTCAAGGAAAAGTTTTTGCTGAAAGAACACACACGCGCGCTCGCGCTCGAACCGTCTCTCTCGTCGCTGTCCCGGATTCAATGGTTTCAAAGTTTCCTCATCGTCGGTCTCCACGCCAGCGGACTCCTCGGCCTGTGGTTCGCCCCGCGCACCGTTGATCTCGTCCTCTTCGCCGCTCTCTATCTCGCCACAACCTTCGCCATCGGCATCGGCTATCATCGTCTGTTCACGCATCGCGGCTTCGTCGCTCCGCGTTGGTTGCGCCGCGTGCTCGCGTGGACGGGCGCGGCGGCCTTGCAGGGCGGGCCTGCGCGCTGGACGCGCATACACCGCCGCCATCATCAGATGACGGACAAGCCGGGCGACCCGCACTCGCCGCTCAGGGGCTTCTTTCACGCGCACATGGGTTGGATCATGTATGTTGACGCGGAGGAGGGAAGCGATTATCGCGAACTCGTGCCGGACGTGGCCGGGCACGACAGGTGGATTCGCGTGCTCGATCAGGGCGCGCTCTTTACGCTGCCTTGGTTTTTGAGCGCGCTCCTGTGTTACGTGGTCGCCGGGTGGCGCGGCGTGCTCTGGGGCGCGATCCTCAGAACTTTATGCCTGTGGCATCTGACTTGGTGCATCAATAGCGTCTGCCACGTCTGGGGCGCGCGCCCCAATGCGACGCGCGACGAGAGCGGCAACGTGTGGTGGCTCGGTCTGCTGACGCTCGGCGAAGGTTGGCACAACAATCATCACGCCTACCCGCGCGCCGTCATGCACGGCTGGCGTTGGTATCAAGTGGACTTCTCCGGCTACGTCATACGCCTGCTCGCGCGCCTGCGGATCATCTCAAACGTCGTCCGCCCGCCGCGCGCCTGACCGCCGCGTGCGCGTCCTCCGACCGCTTGACGTAAAGACATTTGCACGAAGCCTCGCCCGCTTGTTTCGCACGATTGAGCGACGAAGGAGGCAATGCTTCGTGCACCCGTCCGCGACCCCGGAACGGGCACCCCTTCCGGGGTCAAAATTAACCGTTCTCGTCTTGACTCTGCCTGTCAATTCGCATAGCATGCGCGCTGCATTTGAACGAGCCTAGAGGGTTCTTGCAGTCTCTCGCAGTCGAAGTCGGAAAAGTCTTGGCCGTCTTCTCCGTTTCGCCGTCTCAATTTCCCGTCCCAACAAACAGGACTCCCGATCCCAACCTTAGACACAACACTATATAGGAGATGCCTTATGTCCCGCCCCCAGAGCGCTTCCATCTTCCGAACTCCCTGTCGAACTGATTCGTCATTTTCCGGCACGCGCCGTCTCCTCTTAAAGAGACTTTTAGGCGCAACTGCCGTGCGCGCAGGGGCGTTTCTCGCCCTCTTCGCCGTCGTCGCCACGGTCTTCTACACCGGGACTTCTTCGGCTGCGTCGCCCGCCGCGCCTTCTATGAAGGGCGCGCCCCAAAGTGCTCTGTCCGGCGCGCGCCAATTTGAGGCACGCGAGAATTTGAACGCGTGGCTGCCGGTTGCAATGATGTTCCAGCCGCCGTCTCTGTTGGAGACCGTCGAAACCTACGCCGCCGACTGTTCCGGGTCTCCCAAGAAGGACTTCAACGTCGGCGGTACTGAGGGTGAGCAGGTCTGCGTGAAAGCCACTTTCCCCGCCGCCTTTTTATCCTCCCGGCGGATCACCTTGATTGACCCCGCAGGCAACATTCGCGACAGCGCCATTATCACATCGAGCGGGCAGACCAACGTGTTCACGCTCCCCAACGAGGCAACGTCTCAAATCGGCGACCAGACGGTGGACAACCGCGGAACGTGGAGAATTGACCTGAGGTCTTTCAGCGGATCGCGCCGCGCCACCGCCTCCTTCGACCTACACGAACTCGCCAACCCGGTTGCCGATCTCCAAATCTCCGCCAGCAGCGCAGACGAGACGGTCGAAACGGCTTCAACCGTCCAACTCAAGATCGTCGTCTATAACGCCGGGCCGGACACGGCGACGAATCTACAGGTCTCCGCGCCGTCCGTGTCAGGACTCGCACTCCAGAGTTTCGATCAGGGCGCAGCCGATTGCGGAAGCACTTGCACCGTGGCGAGCCTCGCGCCGGGCAGCCAGGCCGTCTTCGCCGCCACCTACAACGTGACGGCGGCAGCGGGCACAACCGTCGGCTCGCAGGTAACCGTCACGAGCGACACGGAAGACCCGCGACCTGCCAGCAACACGGATAAGTTCGCCTTCAAAGTCGCGGCGGACACAGGCCAGACCCAGACCTGCGATCTCACGCCGCCCGCACCGATCACGGTCAACGGCTCGGAGTTCCCCGATCCGAACGATCCTTCGGAGACACTCTACGGCGCGGTCGTCAACTATACGGTGGGCGCGGAAGGCGCATCCTGCGAGCCGGTTCAATGCGACACGCCCTCCGGCTCGTTCTTCCCGGTCGGCACCACCACCGTCACCTGCACCGCCGCGTCGGGCGACTTCACCCTCTTCCCTGTGACAGTGAACGACACGCGCGCCTTCAAGATTGACCTCATCGGCGCAAACCCGTTGGCGGTCGAATGTCATTCCGTCCCGCCGTTTGCAGACCCCGGCGCGACCACCAACCGTCCGGGCGTCGCGCCAACCGCCGTGAGCACTGTCAACCCGAACGCGCCCGGCTCTTACACCATCACCTACACGGCCACCTACGACAACGGCACGCCCGCCGATACGTCCGACGATGTCGTCGCCACGCCCGTCGTCCGCACCGTCAACGTCGTTGACGACGCGCCCCCGCAAATCACGCTCGTCGGCGACGACCTGACGACGGATGAGATCGAAACGCAGGAGATGACCGTCGAGTGCCACACAGGGTTTACAGACCCCGGCGCAACGGTCACAGACGCCTGCGATGGCGCCGTCCCACTCGTCGTCAGCGGCACGGTTGACCCGAACACGGTCGGCATCTACACGATCACCTACTCGGCCACCGACCAACAGGGCACGCCCGCCGATCCGTCCGACGATCTGGTCGCGACGATCACTCGCACGATCCACGTCGTGGATACCACTGCCCCGGTCATCACGCTCAACGGTGCAAACCCGATGACGGTTGAATGCCACACGTCGTTCACAGACCCCGGCGCGACCGCGACCGAGGCATGCGACACCACGGCGTCGGTGACGGCATCGGGTAGCGTTGACCCGAACACGGTTGGCACGTACCACATCACCTACACCTCCACGGACGCTGCGGGCAACGCCGCCACGCCAGTCATACGCACGGTCAACGTCGTTGACACGGCGGGACCGGTGATCACGCTCAACGGCAACAACTCGGTCACGGTCGAGTGCCACACCTCATACGCCGACGCAGGCGCGACGGCCTTCGACGCGTGCGGCAATGCTGCCGTTCCCGTCAGCACTTCGGGCAGCGTCAACGTGAACGCGGTCGGCGCCTACGCGATCACTTACACCGCCACCGACGGCGCGAACACCAGCACGAAGACGCGCACGGTCAACGTGGTGGACACGACGCCTCCGACCATCAACTGCCCCGCCGACATCGTCGTCACGCTCCCGGCGAATTCGTCGGCCATCTCGATGCCGGTGAACTTCAATGTCACTGCGAGCGACAGTTGCAGCACGACGGCAACCGTCGCCACCTCGAAGGCTTCCGGTTCAAACTTCCCCGTCGGCACCACAACCGTCACCGCGACGGCCACCGATCCGTCGGGCAACAGCAGCACGTGCACCTTCAAGGTGACCGTGCACTACCTGTTCACGGGATTCTTCTCGCCCATCTCCAACTTGCCTACAGTCAACACGGTCAAGGCTGGAAGCTCGATTCCCATCAAGTTCAGCCTGAGCGGTAACAAGGGTTTGAACATCTTCGCCATAGACTACCCGGCCTCAGGCCCGGTTGCGTGCAACTCGAACGCCCCGGCGGTTGATCTGACAGAGATCGACACACCGGGCGCGAGCGGGTTGAGCTACGGCGGCGACCAGTATCATTACAACTGGAAGACGCTCAAGGCTTGGGAAAACACGTGCCGCCAACTCGTCGTCAAACTCAACGACGGCACAGAGCACCGCGCAAACTTCAAGTTCAAATAAGAACTAAGTGCGTTAGCGGTTCTAACAGGAAAAAGCGGCAGGTTTCATAGCCTGCCGCTTTTCCTTTCCCTGCCGCCCCTCAAGGGGTTCAAGAACAAGGCGTCCTCGTTAAATTGAACTAACTTTAGTTTACTGAGCCTCCATCGTCCGGCCTCTGAAGAAGTCTCCGGCGGCTTTTAACATCCGG
>DASYMM010000382.1:0-13638 GCA_036009085.1 Pyrinomonadaceae bacterium
ATGCCCTTCGTCACCTCTCCCGCGATGTAGTCGAAGTGGGGCGTCTGCCCGCGAATGATCGTGCCGAGACAGATCACCGCATCATACTTCTCCGAGTCCGCGAGCTTACTCGCCAGAAGCGGTATCTCAAACGAACCCGGCACGCGAAAATGTTCGACCGATTTTTCCGCCGCGCCCAGACGCTCCAGAGCATCGAGCGCGCCTTCCACCAGACGCGACGTGAGAAAGTCGTTCCAACGACTCGACACCAGCGCGAAGCGAAAGCCTTTAGCGTTCAACTGGCCTTGATGTGTGACGGGCTGCAACTGTTTCCGGCGACTCCAAAGTTTATGAAGATTGATTCAACAGCAGTATAGGTAAAACGGGTGGCGGGTGACAAGGCCATAAAGCAGTGACGAGTGACGAGTGACGAGTGACGAGAGGAAAACAGGTTTCAAGTTTCAGGTTTGAGGTTTTTTTGTTTTTAACTCGTTACTCGTCACTCGTCACCCGTCACTGTCTTCTCGTCACTTGCCTTTAAAGATCGGCGGTCGTTTTTCGAGGAAGGCGCGGGTGCCTTCGCGCACGTCTGCGGTGGAGAAGAGTCGGGCGAAGAGTTCGGCTTCGAGGGCGAGGCCGTCTGCGAGCGGGAGGCGTGCGCCGCGCGTGACGGCGGCGAGGCAGGAACGCATCGCCAGCGGTGCGAGTTGCGAGAGGGTCGCGGCGAGCGACTCCGCTTCGAGCAAGAGCGCTTCGGGTGCGACGACGTGGTTGACGAGGCCGAGGCGGAGCGCGTCGTCGGCCGAGAGGTTTTCGCCCGCGAGCATCGCGGCGAGCGCGCGCCCTTGGCCGACGGCGCGTGCGAGGCGTTGCGTGCCGCCGTAAGCGGGGATCATGCCGAGTTTGATTTCGGGCAGGGAGAAGGCCGCGTGCGTCACCGCGAGGCGCAGGTGACAAGCGAGCGCGAGTTCGCAACCGCCGCCCGCAGCGAGACCGTTGACGGCGGCGATGACGGGCACGCCGCATAGTTCAATCGCTTCGCAAGTCTCCTGCCCGCGCCCGGCTGTCGCAAGCGCGCTCGCCTCGTCGAGTCCGTCGAGTTCCGAGATGTCCGTGCCCGCGCAGAAGGCTTCGTGCCCCGTGCCTGTGAGCAGGACGGCACGCAGGTCTGTGCGTTCGGAGAATGAGCGAAAGAGTTCCGTGAGGCGTTCGAGCATCGCGCGCGTGAGGGCGTTGCGCTTCGCGGGGCGGTTCAGGCGCACGCACGCGACGAGCGCGCCGCTCGCGCCGATGCTGCGCTCCTCAGACACGATCTCCGCACGGTCGTCTTGTTTCACGATGCTGCCACAGGCCGCACTTGAATGGTGAACGAGACGGTGGCGACGCGCCCGCCGCGTTGAAACTGTGTCCAAATGCGATAGAGTCCGGCTTCGGGGAACATCGCGCCGAACTCGACTTCGGGGCCGCCGCGCAAGGTCGCGCGCTCGACGCCTTCGGGCAGCGTCTCTGTGGGATGCGAGTGTAGATAATCGGATTGATCCGTGTTCAAGATCAAAGTGTGCCCCCACGCCCCGAGATACGGTTCGAGGTCTCGGACGGGCGCGCCCGTCTGCGCGTCCGCGAGCGTGTATTTGAGCCGGACGAACGAGCCGGGCACAAGTTCGCCGCCGCCCCAATCCAGACTGATCTTCGTCCCGTCAACAATTTTCGTAAACGACCTATCGGCGACGAGCGCGGCGCGCACGGGCGTCGTCTTGCCCGGCGACGCGCAATAGCCGGCCGTCGTGAGTTCGCGGTGCAACACTTGGAGCGTGCCGCCGACGGGGAAGAAATCGGAGTGGAGTTTGTAGAGTCCGGCGCGCGGGAGCGTCGTCTCGACTTTGAAACTGCCGTCCGGTTCGAGTTGCGGGTGGATGTGCTGGTACTCGTTCATGTCCGCGCTGACGATGAAGAGGTGAAACAAACGCTCGTGATTCAACACGTAATCTCGCACGCGCCCGCCCGACTCCGGGTGCGAGACGAGGAATTTCAAACGCACCGTCTCGCCCGCCTTCGGTGCGCGCGGCGTGGCGAGAACGTCGAGCCGGTACGCGCCGCGCACCGAAGGGCGCACGGTCGAGAGCGGCATCCCGCATTTCGGACACGTACCCTCCTGCGCCTGATGAACTTCGGGATGCATCAGGCACGTGAACTCATAACTCGGCGCGAGTTGCTCCAACTCGCGCACGCGCGCGGCAGTTGCAGCGGCGGCTGATTGAGTTTGCTGCGAAACCGTCTCGGTTGACGACGGCGACCCGTCGCGCTTCTGTGCAACCAACTTCATACGGCACTTCGGACAACTGCCGGGCTTCGCCGATGTCACCTCCGCGTGCATCGGGCACACGTAACGCGCCGACGCCTGCCGCCGTTGCGCCTGTGTCGCATCCGTGGTGCTAAACGTGGCAAGGCCAAGACAGGCGATGAATAGCAACCAGCGCAGCGTGCGCGACAAATTTAGTTTCATAAAGTGGTCAGGCGTTATTCCGTCAGGGACGACTGATCATTTGCGATGCCGGAATTTCAACCGCCCCTGACGGGACTTCTTCAAGTTGAAGCGTAACGGCTCGCGGGCACCTCGAAGTCGTAGGTTTCGCCGTGGCTTAGATATTTCACGCGGTCTGCGAACCCTGCGGCCTCGACCGCTTTTTTGAAGTCTTCGAGCGGCGACTGGAAGACTTCATAGTCGTTGTAGTGAATCGGGATCACCTTGCGCGGGTTGATGATGCGGATCGCTTCGACTCCCTGCTCGGCGTCCATCGTCAAAAGTATGCCCATGATGCGCGTGCCGCCGAGATGGAAGAGCGCGAGATCGATGTCGGGGTAACGCTTCGGTATTTCGTTGAGGTCGTCGTGGACGAGCGTGTCGCCGGTGATGTAGAGACGGAGCGTGGTGCGCTCGCCCGCCGCGTTGCGGAATTCGAGCATACTGCCCATGACGGGCGGGAGAAACAGATCAACCATCGTAGGGCCGTGCTTGCCCGGCATCGAAGTGACGCGCACCGACGCGTCGCCCTTCTCGACGGTCACAGCGTCCCACGTATCGAGTGCGAGCGGCGCGGTGAAGCCTTTCTCTTTGAGGTTCGTCGCCGCGTGCTCGGTGGTGATGATCGGCAAATCTTTTTGCAGACGCTCCTCCACGATGCGGTCGAAATGGTCGCCGTGATAATGCGAGAGCACGCAGAAATCTATGGGCGGCAACTCTTCGAGTTCGATGGCCGGGTTGGTCAAACGTTCCGCCGTCAAACCGTAGCCGAGATGCACGTGGTCGCCCGCGTGCAGAAAGTTCGGGTCGGTCAGGATCGTGAAGCCCGCGTAACGCAGGATCACCGTCGCCGTCCCGACAAAGAAGATCGAACCGCTCCCGAACGACTCGGAAGCCGTACCACCGCCGTTAACGGAAGAAGTCAACACCAACCTTTGTTCTTTCGGTTCTTCTTTACTCATATCCCCTCCCAGATTCGGAATTGTGACAAGAAAACAGTGACGAGTGACGAATGACAAGATAAGGCCGTGAACCGTGAATCGTAGATCGTGAATGGACGAAGACAGGCTTTCGTCTATTCACGACTCACGAGTTACTTGTCTTTAACTCGTCGCCTGTCACTCGTCACTTGTCACTGTAGTTTCATCGGCACGGGATTCTTCGGGTCTGCATAGTCGTAGAAGCCGCGCCCGGATTTGCGCCCGTAGAGACCGGCCAGCACCATGCGTTTGAGGAGCGGCGGCGGCGCAAAACGCTTTTCGCGAAATTCGTTGAACATGATCTCGGCGATGTAGTAGGTGGTGTCGAGTCCGACGAAGTCGCCGAGCGTGAGCGGCCCCATCGGGTAGCCGCAGCCGAGTTTCATGGCGTCGTCAATGTCAACAATCGAGCCGACGCCCTCTTCGAGCGCGCGGATGGAATCGAGCATGTAGGGCACGAGCAGGCGATTGACGATGAAGCCCGTCTTGTCGCTCGCGCGCACGGGAACTTTGCCGAGCCGCTTGCCGAAATCAACCGCCTGTTCATAGACGGCATCGTCCGTCAAAATAGTTTTGACGACTTCGACGAGTTTCATGATCGGCACCGGATTGAAGAAGTGCAGACCGATGAAACGGCGTTGTCGTTCGGGGGAGGTGACCGTCAATATCTCCGTGATCGAGAGCGAAGAGGTGTTTGAGGCGAAGATCGTGTCGGGCTTGCAGAGTTCGTCGAGTTGCTTGTAGGTGTCGCGTTTGGTGTCGAGATTTTCGATGATGGCTTCGATGATGATGTCGCAATCGGCGAGGTCTGCGAAGTCGGTCGTGCCTTTGAGCCGGCCGCGAATCTCGGTCTGCTGGTCGGCGGTGATCGTTCCCTTCTCGGTAAATTTTGCGAGCGACTTTTCGATTCCGGCGAAACCGCGCTCGCAGAGTTCGTTCGAGACTTCGCGCACCACCACGTCGAACCCGGCGGTGGCGGCGGTCTGCGCGATGCCCGAACCCATCAGGCCGCAGCCGAGCACGCCTACTTTTTTGATTTCCATTTCAGTTTCAATTCTCCTGTCTTAAATTTTACTTGTAGTTTAAAAACTTTGCTTCTCATTTCTGCGGCGGCGAAATCGTCGGCGATGCGTTAGGCGGCGGCGACGCGGCAGGCGCGGTCTCTTCATCTTTCTTCAAGACGATGCCGTAGTTTGCGCCCTCGGCCTGCACCCAATCGTCGGAACGCTTTTCCCACGCCTGGAAGTCCGCTCCGAGTTGCTTGTACTGCTCGCGCACGGGTGCGCTCGCGCGTTCACGGTCGCCGAGGAGGGCGAGGTCGTGTGCGCGCACGAGCAGTTGTTTGAGTTCGAGACGAATCTGGTCTGGCCGCGGAGCGAGCGGCGCAACGCGGTCGAGTTGCGCGATGGCGCGGTTGGCCGCCTCCGCATCGTGTTCGTTGAAGGTCGTGCGGAAAGCATTTTGCCCTTCGTTGATGGCTTTGACATAACTATCAACCGTCGCTTCGTTGACTTGCGACTGAGACGGCGGCGGGTTGTTGATTCGCGCGCGCGCCTCGCCCATGTGCCGCGCCACCTGACCGAAGCCGACGACGACGAGCGCGAGCGCGGCAAACTGTAGGACGTGCCAGAAGATTGCGACGCTCGCGCGCTGGCCGGGTCGCTTGTAGCCGACGAACAGCGCGAGCACCGCGCCCGCCGCGAAGCCGCCGAGGTGCGCCGCATTGCCGATGTTAGGGAGGCTGTAGCCGATGACGAGGTTGATCAGAATCATTGGGATCATCCCCGTGCCGAAGGTGCGCTTGAAGCCCTCGGGCAGTTCGTGCCGGAACTTGAGGCCGAAGACGAAGAGCACGCCGACCAGCCCGAAGAGTGCGCCCGACGCGCCCGCCGCAGGGGCGTCGCCGCCGCTGAACAGAAAGCGACCGAGCACGCCGTCTGTGCCGACACGCATGCCGTAACTCGCGGCAAGGTAGCTCGCCACGACTCCCGCCACGCCCGTCGCGATCCAAAAAGAGACGAACCGCGCCGCGCCGTACAGCTTCTCCACGTAGGGGCCGAGGATAAAGAGGCTGTACATGTTGACGAGCAGGTGAATCCAGCTGGTGTGCAAAAAGACCGGCGTGATAAATCGCCACCACTCGCCCGCCTCGATGAGCGAGTTTTGCTTCGCCCCGTAAGCGATCAGAACATCGTTGTTTGCCACGCCGCCCGGCGCGGCAAAGGTCATCAACAGGAAGATGAAGACGTTGAGGGCGAGGAAGACGAACGTGAAGGTGGAGGGGCGCGTCAGCACCGCGCGCGCGAAGCGCAACGTCTCCTTGTCGTAGACTGGCCGCTCCCTGTGCTCTTGCGGCGAAGGGGGCGGCGGCGTCTGCCGCACGACGCCCGTGGCGGGCATGCCGCAGACGGCGCACGTCGTCTCGCCCGCGCCCACGAGCGCGCCGCAACTCCGGCACACGCTCGGACGCCCCGCGTACATATCTCTCGTTGACTCTTCTGCCCCGGACAAAACTTCAACCCTCACGAACGCGCGCGCCGCCCGCACTCCCCCGCACGCGCTCGCCTCAAACGCAACTCACAAATTATCCATTCAAGCTAAAGTTTACACCGAAGCAGACGTGACAAGGAAACGTTGAAGGCGGAACGATGAACGGAAAGACATGCCTTCTAAGAAACTCTCTTCAAAGCCCCGAAGGGGCGAGATGCAATAGCTTGAGCATCGCCCCAAGAAACCAGCCCCGTCGATAGATAAGCCATGAAAGGGCGGAATAGTCCCTGCCGTGATCAACTATGTCGCCCTTAACAGGGCTTGCCGGTCTAGTCTCATCTGTTCCCGGCGCGATGCACCGGGCTATGACATGACGCCCCGTTGGGGCTTCGGGAGAGTTCAGGCAGCCTTTTCCAACAATCAGCCCTCCGTCTTCATCCCTTACTTTATTTCTCCGCGCACTTTAATCTCGCGCGGGGCGGCGTTGTCGGCGGTGATCCGGAGGGGTGCGCGCCAGATGAGCGTCTTGATGCGGCACGCGCCGGTGTTGTCTTCGCGGCAATAGTAGAGCGTGAGTTGGAGGCGCAGTTCGGCCTCGCCGCCGGAGAGCGTGCGCAAGGGGAGACGCAAGGGGAGACGCAGCAAATCTTTCCCGGCGCGCGTGAGCCTCTGCGTGTTGCCCTCGAAGGCGACGCGCTCTGCGCCGCGTTCGACGGTTGCTTGCAGACGGTGCGGCGCGAGTTCGTTCAAGTGGTAACCGGCGGGCAAAGCCACCTCGACGACGAGCGCGTTGGCGGGTGTTGCTGTTGCGGCGGTCGCTTCGCTCGCGAGGAAGAGACGCTGCGGCGCAAGTTGCACCTCTTCGGAATTGGGCGCGGGCGTCGTGGCGGCTTGTTCTTCGAGTTTCTTCACGCTCGCGGCGGGCGGGCGCAAGCCGCGCAAGGGGAGCGTGGAAGTGCGCCCGTCGCGCAAATCGACGACGCGGACGGCGTGGTTGTTCGTGTCTGCGACGTAGAGTTTGCCCTGAGCGACGGAGAGGCCGCCGGGTTCGTAAAAAGAGGCGGTTGCGCCGTCGGCCTGTCCGGGCTTGCCCGTGCCCGCGAAAGTTTTCACGGCGCGGGTTTGCAGGTCGAGCCGCTTGATCTTGTGATTGTAAGTGTCTGCGATGAAGACCGCGCCGTCTGCGTAGAGCACGCCGAGCGGGTGCTGCAAGCGCGCGGCATCGCCCGCGCCGTCCGTGTCGCCAAACTCGAAGAGGTCGCCGCCCGCGAGCGTCTCCACCTGACGCGAAAGGGCGTGCGCCGGCGTCGAGGTTGACGATTGCGCGGCCTGCGCTTCGTCGGATTGCTCCGGCGCGCTGTTGTTTGCGTGCGGCGTGGAAGCGACTTCGGGAGCGGGCGGCGCGTCGTCTTCTTCCACAGGCTCGCGCGCTTCGGGCGTCGCGGCGGGCGCAGGCGGCGGGGGCGACAGGTCAATCGCGCGTATGATGTTCGATTCGCTGTCGGCGACGTAGAGCGCGCGCCCGTCGGTCGTCAGGCCGGAAGGCTGCGCGAAGGCGGCAGACTGCCGTGCGCCGTCAATGCGCGCTTCGCGCCCCGACCCGGCGAAGACCGAAACCTGCCCGCGCGCGAGATTCATGCGCCAGATTTGATGCGGCCCGGCCATCGCGATAAAAAGCGTGCGCCCGACGAGTTGCAGGTCCCAAGGAGAATTCAAGGCCGTGCTCTGCGCCGACGCGCGCCCCGCTTCGTCGCTGAAGCCTCCGGCGGCCTGCGCGCCCGTGCCCGCGACGGTCGAGACCGCGCGCGTCTTCAAGTCAACGCGGCGAATCAGGTGGTTTTCCGTATCGGCGACGTAGAGCGCGTCGCCGTCGAGCGCGAGTCCCTGCGGGCGATGAAAAGTGGCGCGGTCGAACGCGCCGTCGGACGCGCCGCGCTCGCCCGTGCCGATGGTGTCGAGGAGCGTGCCGTCGAGTTTCGTGACGACGATGCGGTTGTGATTCGAGTCGGCGATGAAGAGGCGTTCGGTCTTCGCGTCGGCGAGAATCTTGCCGGGAAAGGCGAGCGGCATGTCGCCCACCTTCGCGCGTTCGAGCGTGAGCTTGAGCGGCTGCTCGTTCAACTCGCCGCGCTTGCGCGCCTCCGCGAGCGTGTCTGCGATGGCCTCGTCAATCACCTCGTAGTTGCCTTCGCCCTCGACCTTGCCGACGACGTAGCCCGCCGGATCGATCAACACTTGCGTCGGCCACGCGCGCACGGCGTAAGACTGCCAGATGGAGAAGTCCGCGTCGTTGACGACCGGGTGCTCCACCTCATAGCGCAGGATGATCTGTCGTATGTTGTCGCTCTGCTTCTCGTTCTCGAACTTGGCGGAATGGACGCCGATGACGACGAGGTTGTTCGGATATTTCGCTTCGAGCCGTTTGAGATCGGGAATGATGTGGATGCAGTTGATGCAACCGTAAGTCCAGAAATCCAGCAGCACGACTTTGCCGCGCAGCGCGGCGAGCGAGAGCGGTCGTTCGGTGTTGAGCCAGCCGCGATTGTTCCCGAGTTCGGGCGCACGCACGCGCCCGCGATCTGGTATGGACACTTGGACACCCTCCGGCTCAGTCTCCGCCTCATTCGTTTGCGCCCGCGCGCCGCCCGCCGCAAACGACAGGGCGAGCGCCACCGACACAGTCATACAGACAAAACGCTTAACAGACATCAAAACTCCCAACGGCATCAATGCCGCCGCCAAAATTTCCGCAACGCCGCACAGACTGTAAACACGAAAACGCGCACAATATACGCGCGAACACGGGCGGGCAGATTCACCGGACAGGCTCATGCGCGCAGAGTCTTCGCCAAACTCTACGCCAAAGTTTTCTGCGCGCGAGCATCGCTAGTGGTCATCGCAAGTCTTCGCTTCTCGCAAAGTTCCACCGTTCAGTTTACCATGTTGCCTGACATGGAAGAGACGATGCAAGACGACCACGCCACGGCGGCGACAGGCGCGCACGCTCCGGCGGGGCGACCGGCGAGCGAACGGCGCAAATTGTTTGTGATGCGCTCCGGCGCACGCCTCTTCGCCGTCCACGCGGACGCGGTTGAAGCGACGAGCGAAAACCTGACGCCGACGCCGCTGCCCTTCGCGCCCGCGCCCGTGCGCGGCCTCGTCAGCCAGCGCGGGCGGATTCTCACCGTCATCGATCCGCTCCTGCTCTTACCATCCGGCGCACACGCGACCCACACGACTCCCGACGCGCCGCCACCCGCTTCGCCTCCAACGCGGGCATCCGCGCCTCTCACGCCCGCGCGCATCGTTGCGCGCATCGTTGCGCTCAAGGGCGACGAACAACTCGCGCTCGCCGTCGAACGCATCGAACCCGACCTCGAACTCTTCGACGACGGCGACGAAGCGGCCACCACAACGCGCGCCGCGCCCAACTCACACCCTTGCGTGCGCCGCACCATCCAACACCCCACGGGCGCAATTGTCCTCCTCGACACAGCACACCTCTTTGAAGCCGCCATGCAAGGCGTCGAACGACGGCGGAGAAGACAGTGAAGAAGACAGTGACGAGTGACGAGTGACGAGTGACGAGTTAAAACCCGAAACGTAAACCGTGAATCGCGAATCGTAAATTGAAAATCCGTTGTTAGGGCGCATCCCAAACCCACACCTCGTCTTTCTTTGCGCCTTTGCGCGAGATTTTTCTTTTCTAAAAAAGATAACTCACGCAAAGACGCGAAGGCGCAAAGGAAGACAGGAAGCGTCGGATGATTGTTCGCAGGTTGGAAATAATCTCTCAGTCCATTTCACGATTCACGATTCACTGTTTTAATCTTGTCACTCGTCACTTGTCACTCGTCACTGTCTTCTTATGATTGAACAATCTTTCGGGGTGCTCGAATACGATAAATTGCGCGCGCTCGTGCGGCGCGGGGCGCAGACGCCTGTGGGGCGTGCGCGCGTGGAGCGACTTGCGCCGCTCGCTCAGTTGGAAGATGTCAGGCGCGCGCTTGCGGCGGTGTCCGAGTGCGTCGAACTGCGCAGGCTCGGCGGCGCGTGGTCGTTCTCGGAACTGGCCGACCCCGCCGAGTCAATCGCGCGCCTGCGCATCGAAGGCGCGACGCTTGAACCGCTGCCGCTCCTCGAACTCGCGCGCCTCTGCGATCAGGTCGGCGCAGCACGCGCTGCGATTCAAGCCGAGCGCGACCGCGTGCCTGTCCTATGGTCGCTCGTCGCAGACTTGCCGCGCGAGTTGTACAGTCTGGCCGCACGCGTGACGGCGAAAATCTTGCCGAGCGGCGAACTAGACGACCGCGCCAGCCCCGAACTCGCGCGCATCCGCCACGACATCACACGCCTCCGCTCCTCCATCACGCGCTCGCTCGAAAACCTGATGCGCCGCTCGGACGAGGCGATTCAGGATCAACTCGTCACGGTTCGCAACGACCGCTTCGTCATTCCCGTGCGCTCGGATCATCGAGGGCGCGTCTCGGGCGTCGCGCACGGCTTTTCGTCTTCCGGCGCAACCGTCTTCATCGAACCGTTGGAGACGATTGACAGCAACAACGAACTCCAAAACTTGCGCGAGACCGAAGAGCGCGAGATCACGCGCATCCTTTCGACGCTCACGGACGAGATGCGACGCGAACTGCCCGCCATCGAACGCGCCGCCGAAGCCGTCGCCGAACTCGACTTCGTCAACGCGAAGACGGCGTTGGCCGTGCGCTTCAACTGCGTGCAGCCGGAGGTGAGCGAAGACGCCGCGCTCGAACTCGACGCCGCGCGCCATCCTCTGCTCGAAGAAAATCTGCGCGCCCAAACAGAGACGCGCGGCGAGGTCGTGCCCGTCTCGTTCGGTCTCGACGCTTCGCATCCCGTCATGATCATCTCCGGCGCGAACGCGGGCGGCAAAACCGTCGTCCTGAAAACGGCGGGCTTGCTCGCGCTGATGGCGCTCTCCGGCCTCCACGTCCCGGCGCGCGCGGCGAGTTTTCCGTTCTACCAATCGGTGCTCGCGGACATCGGCGACAGCCAATCGCTCGCCGCCAATCTCTCGACCTTCACCGCGCACGTCGCCAACATCAGTCGCATGCTCGAACTCTGCCGCCCGCCCGCGCTCGTCCTTTTGGATGAAGTCGGCACGGGGACAGACCCCGAAGAAGGCTCCGCGCTCGGCGTCGCCGTCGTGGATCATTTCCGGCGCGCGTGCGGCGCACACGTCGTCGCAACGACGCATTACAGCGGCTTGAAACAGTATGCGGCGAACGAGTCGGGCGTGATTAACGCGAGCGTCGAGTTTGACGAGAAGACTTTGCAGCCGACTTATCGCCTCCTCGTCGGCCTCGCCGGTTCGTCTTCCGGTATAGAGATCGCGGGGCGTTTCGGTTTCCCGAAAGAGATCGTGCGCGCCGCGTCCGAACAGGTGAACGATTCTTCGCGCGCGGCGAGCGAGTATTTGCGGCGCATCAAGCGCGAGTCGGAGGAGGCGGAAGCTCTGCGCCGCGCGCTCGAAGAGGAACGCGCCGCCGTCGCCGAAAAATATTCCACGCTCGAACGCGAAGCAGACCGCCGCGAGCGCGAACGTCAAACCGCTTTCGAGCGCGAGATGCGCGAACGTCTCACGGAGTTTGAAGGACGCTCGCGCGAACTCTTCTCCAAGATCGAAGACCGCGCCGAACGCGTCCGCGTCGAACGCGAAGCCGCGACGCGCGCCGCCGAACTGCGCCGCGAAGCACAACGCGCCGCCACCGCCACGACGCGCACGCGTCCTGCCAACACGACGAAGGCCGCCGCAAACGCAGGAGAGTCGAGCGGCGTGCGCGTCGTCCGTCAGGCGCGTGCGGAGATAGAGTCGCCGCGCGTGAAGTCCGGCGGCGAAACGTTTCAGCCCGCGTCTGTCGAACGCGAGATCGTCAAAGGCGACACGGTGCGCCTGACGACACTCGGCAAAACGGGCGTCGTCGAAAGGCTCTCAGGCGCGGACGCCGAAATCCGCATCGGAAACGTGCGCCTGCGCGAGAAGCTTACGAATCTCGAACTCATGGAACGCGCGCCGCAGGGGAAACAGGCGCAACCGCGCGGCTCGCAACTCGAACAGATGGCCGCCGCCTCCGCGCGCACCGCCGACGTGCGCCTCACCCGCTCGAAAGACGAACCCGCAATGGAACTCAACCTCATCGGGCGCACCACGGACGAAGCCGTGGACGCCGCCGACAAGTTCCTCGACGCGGCTTATCTCGGCGGCCTCGCACGCGTCCGCATCATCCACGGCCACGGCACGGGCGCGCTCCGCCGCGCCATCGCAGACTTCCTGCGCTCACACCCCCACGTCGCCACCTTCGCCCCCGCTCCGCCCGACCAAGGCGGCGCAGGCGCGACGATTGCGGAGTTGAAACAATAACTTGTTTGTAACGGTGGCAAGATGGATGTTGAAGTAAAACTTTATTTTCGTGATCAGCTACGTGAAGCAAGAGCAGTTGCTTTACGTGATGCCGAAGGGTTTGGTGAGATCATCTTCGTCCTCGAACGGCTTGGTAGCCTTTTGAGTGACAAGATAGGTCTGGGAAAGAAAGCGGATTCTATTATTAAGCAGGCCAACGAATCTTCATTAGCAGAGAAAATACCGAATGAATGGCGCGGGTTACACACGCCTTTTCCTACTCTTTATAAGTTAGTACAGGATGCCCGTAATACCGCAATGCATGAGGGAGCCTTCGCTCGTCACCTGACGACGCATGCGATTGAGCTATCAATTATCTTGGAGCACGCACTAATGAAAGACATTGCGCAAGTTTGTGATTTTATGGTGCGAAATCCTGTCAGCGCATCTCTATGGCAGCCGCTCAGTTTTATCAGGCAGAGCATGTTGATTAACTCCTTCTCTTATCTTCCGGTATTAGTGGGAAATGTCGAACCTGTATGGAAGCTAATTTCTGATCTTGAGGTGGCTCGTTATTTACGGTCAGAGGATCAATCCATGCGGGAACGCTTAGCATTGTCCATTGAAAAAGCAATTGTGCAACCAAGCGGCATTAACCTTCAGTCGCCAAAGGTATGCGATCCAGAATTTCCTGTTGCAAAATTGTTTGCTGAATGGGATGGGCTTCCCATTCTGATAAAAACTAAAAGCTCAAATGATCTACTTGGTATCGTGACAGCATTTGACTTGCTATAAGATATGCGCTTCCCGCAGACATTTATTGATGATTTGAGACGGCAGGCGGACATTGTGCGCGTGGTGCAGGATTACGTGTCTTTGAAGAAGAAGGGCGCGAACTGGATGGCGTGTTGCCCGTTTCATCAGGAGAAGACGCCTTCGTTTTCGGTCAACCCGTCGAAGGATATTTTTTATTGTTTCGGTTGTCAGAAGGGCGGGAGCGTCTTTAATTTCGTGATGGAGATCGAGCGGGTGTCTTTCCCGGAAGCGATCAAGATCGTGGCGGAGAAGGTGAACATGCCGCTCCCTGCAATGCAGGACGACGGGCGCTACGAAGCGCGCCGCAAGGAAGCGGACGAGGTGGTCGAACTCAACTCGTGGGCGCTCGAATGGTGGGAGGGGCAACTGGCGGAAGGAGGCGCGGAGGCGAAGACGGCACGCGAGTATATCGAAGGGCGCGGCATCACGGATGAGACGCGCCAGACTTTCCGGCTCGGCTACGCGCCCGACAGTTG
>DASYMM010000383.1:0-8187 GCA_036009085.1 Pyrinomonadaceae bacterium
CGAGGCTGATGGAGACGAGGCGGTCGCCGGGGAGGATGCCGAGAATTCCGGCGCGGCTGGCCGCAGAGTTTGGCGCGACGGCGAGCGCGACGATTCCGCGTTCGGTTTGCTCCCACGCGACGCCGTCGGTCGGCGGCGGCAGGCGCGTCAGGCGTTGCGCGAAATTCAGCGCTCCGGCAGCCACGAGCAGCGATGCCGCAATGAGCAGCACCCAAGCCCGCGTTGTCAGCACAGATTTCATCTCGCGCCTTCGCTCCTTTCAACTCCCAAAACGACAAAACAAAGGCAATTGATGTTCCAGTCAGACGAGCGAACGCCGCCGCCCGCGCGCCGACCCGCAAGCCGGAGGCGGTGCGGCGTATCGCCCAAGAGTAGGGCGGTTTACCTCACCCGCCGCGCCTCCGGCGTCGCACCTGCTATAAAAGCCGAATGAACTTAAATCCAACTTTTTGCATTTATCCGAGTTTTCGGAAAAATTAGTTTTTACTGGCTTATTTGCGGCTGTTCGTTTAAAGCATTCACCATAGAGACACGTAGGACGCGGAGGGGGCACAGAGAGTTGAAGGCTTTTCTCTGTGCCTCTGTGTGCTCTCTGTGTCTGCGGTGTTGAACGCTTTAGAAGCGGACTGAGATGCCGCCGCGCACGGAGCGACGATTGGTGCTCAGTGAGGTGAGCGTTTCGCCGTCGTCCACGCCCGTTTGCGCGTCGAGCAAGTTGCGCGCGTCGAGCACGGCCTCGGCGCGCACCGGGAGGCCGAAGGTCGGCAAGTCCTGCGTCACGAGAATGCTTAAACTCGGATCGAAGACGGCGACGCGTCCGGCGAAAGGATCGATGGCGAAGACCGCCGCTTGCGGCGAGAAGCGCAGCACGGTGCGCACGTCCGTTCCCGTATCGAAACTCGATTCGACCTGCGCTGCGACGACTTGGAAAAAGCCGTTGGTGAAGAGTTCGCCGGGCGAAGACTGCTGCGGCGTGAAGCCTGCGGCGAGTTGCTGCCCGCGCCCGAACGAGTAACCGGCGGAAGTTTTAAGGTAGCTGCCGAGGCGGCGCGCATAGACGACGCGCACGCCGCGCGCCGCGCCCTGCTGGTTGGCGACGCTCAAAAGCTGCGCCCCGCGCTCGTTTGCAAACCCGCCGAGCGGCATGTTCAAAAGCCCCACGCCGCGCCCGTCCGTCGTGTCGAAGAAGGCCGTCGCCTCGACGCTCGAATTGTTGTCCAACACGCGCTCGACGCCGAATTCCAGACGGTTGCTGCGCTCCATCAACGGGTGCCCGTCAACGAACGCGATCTCCTGTTCGTCCATTTCCGGGAAGACGATTGCGCCGTCTTCAAAGTAGGCCGCCGATTGCGGCTGCGAATTGACGCCGCCCGCAGTGTAGCCGAGGCGCAGGCGCGTGCGCGCGTCCGCGTCCAACTGGAAGCCGAGACGCGGGCTGAAAGTCCCCGCGCCGTTCGAGTTCGTGAAGCGCGAATAGTCGAGACCGAGCACGACGACCACGCCATCGCGCACGACCCACTCGTCAACGGCGCGCACTGAAACTTGCCGGAGCGCACGAAGCGGCGCGCCGTTTTCGTTTGTCGCGGAGTTGAAGGCGAGCGGGAGATTTGCGCCGCCGATGGTCGCGCTGAACTGGTGATTTGCGCCCACGCGGAAACGCCCGGTGGTTTCCAGACGCGCCAGCCCGTTTGTGCCGAACTGCCCGGCGAAGATGAAATTCAACCCCTCGTTCGCGGGAACGGAGACGGCGAAGTTTGTGCCCGCATAGGCGGGCGCGTTCGGATTGGCCGAGGCGGCGGTGAAAGTTTCGATGACGCCGTGGACGTTCCGGCGGTCGGGCGTCCAATCGTCATCGCTGTCCGCGCCCGTCGCGGCTGCGGCTTCCGCGTCTTCCGCTCTCTCCAACGCATCTTCAACCGCCTCGACGGTCGCGTCCCCGTCGCCGTCTTGCTGGAAGATCGAGCGGCGATTTTGCGCCGAGCGCAGACGCCACTTCGGATCGTTGCGGTCGCCCCGTTTTTCAGGCGCGGTGCGCCCCTGTCCTAATGGTTCGAGATTGAAGCGATAGACGAGTTCGTCGGATGGGTTGACCTGGACGGCGTCGAAGGTGGTGGCGTTGAAACCGTCCGCGAGCGCGGTTAAGAGATACCGACCGGGGACGATGCGCGCGATGAAGGTGCCGTCGGCGGCGGTGCGCGTCTGTTTGGAGACGTTGTTCGCGCCGTCGCGCAGGAGTTGCACGAGCGCGCCCGCGAGCGGGTTGCCCTTGTTGTCGCGCACGGAGCCGCTGATGACTCCGAGTTTGCCGCCACGCGATGAGGCGGCAGAGGCCGCGTAAGTTTCGGCGAGCACGCCCGCCTCGCTAAACAAGAATAGCGCGAACAGCGTCAAACTCACACGCCAGTAAGTTTTTCTCATCGCACCAAAACCTCCCGGCGCACCTTCCGCATTCGACGGAAACGGCGCGCCCTCAAGCGTCTATTCTCTTGTCCACTGGACGGCGGCACGGGAGACTGACCAAGCTGCCTGATAAAATTCCCTTCGAGACTATCGCCGCACGAGCCTGTCTGATCCGACCCGGCTTGAACCCGCTTGAGCGCGAAGGTGGCTATTTTCCGTCAACCGTCAAACCCTGTCAAGCAGGCGGTTTGCCCCGTCGCTTGTCGCTCCAACCCTTATTTGCCGCGAGTCTGTTCGCATGCTACGATGCTCCTTACTGCAAAAGTGATCACCAACCCGTCAAATATTTTCGCAATCTATTTCAACAGGGCATGACCGAAGCAATACTTTCAACTAAACTTCCAAGCGGCGCGACCATCCTGACCGAGCAGATGCCCGGCCTACGTTCCGCCACCGTCGGCATCTGGATCAAGCGCGGCTCGCGCCATGAAACGCCCGACTTCAACGGCATTTGCCATTTCATCGAGCACGCCGTCTTCAAAGGCACCGCGCGGCGCAGCGTCATGGACATCGCCGTCGAGTCCGACCGTCTCGGCGGCAATTTCGACGCCTACACCTCGCACGAGATGACCGGCTTCGCCCTCAAAGTCGTGGATCGCGCCCTGCCGCAAGCCTTCGACCTGCTCTCCGACATGCTCCTCAGCCCGCGCTTCGACCAGACCGAACTCGAACGCGAGCAAAAAGTGATCATCGAAGAGATGAAGATGGTCGAAGACTCGCCCGAAGAATTCCTCGGCGAAATCTTCCATGCCGCCTACTATCCAGACCACGCGCTCGGCCGCCCCATCGAAGGCACGCCCGAAACCGTCTCCTCTTTCGACCGCGCGCGCACCGCAGAGTTTCACCGCACGGCTTACCGGCCGCAAAACCTCGTCATCGCCGCCGCCGGAAACGTCTCCCACGCCGAACTCGTCGAACTGGCCGAACGCGCCTTCGCCGAACAGACGGCGACGACGCCCGGACAGCATTCATCTCAAGAAGAACCCGGCGCGTCTTTGCCGCCGCGCCCCGCCGCGCCCATCCTGATCCAGCGCAAGCGCGAACTCGAACAGGCGCACCTGATTCTCGCCACGCCCTGGCCTTCCGCACGCGACGAAGACCGTTACGCGGCTTCCCTGCTCGGCTCGGTCATCGGCGGCGGCACATCAAGCCGCCTCTGGCAATCCGTGCGCGAGGAACGCGGCCTCGCCTACTCGGTCGGCGCGGCGGCGCACGGCTTCACCGATTCCGGCATGTTTCAAATCTACGCCGGAACATCGCCCGCGCAGCTCGACGAAGTGCTCGACCTCGCGCTTGCCGAACTCCGCCGCGTCGTGCGCGAACCCGTCGGCGCAGACGAGTTGCAACTGGCGAAGGATCAAGCCGTCGCCTCGATCCTGCTCGGCCTCGAATCCACGAGCGCACGCGCAGGCTCGCTCGCGCGCCAAGAGATCACGCACGGACGCCGCATCTCGCCCGACGAGATCATCGCGCGCCTCGAAGCCGTCACGCCCGAAGACATGCAGCGCATCGCCCGCGCACGCTTCACCTCGGACACGCTCGCCCTCGGCGCGCTCGGCAACCTCAACGGCTTCAAAGTGGAACGCTCGCGGCTCGAAATCTAGAAGCGGTTTCAAGTTTCAAGTTTCAGGTTTCAAGTTAAAGAAACTTCAAACCTTCAGTCCTGAAACTTGAAACCTGAAACCTGAAACTTATGCGTTTTACGGTTCTCGGAAGTGGCTCGTCTGGAAACGCCGTGCTGATTTGCGCGGGCGAGACGCGCGTGCTCGTCGATGCGGGGATGAGCGCGCGGGAGATCGTGCGGCGGCTCGCGCTCGTCGGCTGCGACGCCGCTGCGCTCGACGGCGTGATCATCACGCACGAACACGGCGACCACGCGGGCGGCCTGCGCGTCCTGCTGAAAACTCTCTCCTGCCCCGTCTACATCTCCGGCGAGACGCGCGACGCCTACATCGGCGACCGTGAAGGCGTCACTCGCGACGAGCCGCGCAAACGCGACGACGCCCTGCGCGACCGCACCGAAGAAATATCTTCCAGCCGCGATTTCCGAATTGGCGAAATTGACTTTCACCCGTTCACCATCCCGCACGACGCGGCTGACAACTTCGGTTTCACCGCGCGCCACGAAGGCGTCTGCGTCGCAACCTTGATGGACTTCGGCCACATCACGACTTTGATCAACGAACGCCTGCGTGGTTGCGCCGCGATCATCATCGAGTCGAATCACAGCCGCGACATGCTCAAGGCGTGCAGCGTCTACCCCTGGGAGTTGAAGCAGCGCATACTCTCGCGCACCGGCCACCTCTCAAACGAAGATGTCGCCACGTGGCTGCGCGACGACTACGACGGCGGCGCGGAACATATCGTGCTCGCGCATCTCTCGCAACGCGCCAATAATCCATACGTCGCCAAGCTCTCGGCGGAGATCGCCTTGCAGGAACGCGGCTCGCTCTTTTCCACCGACACCAAGATCACGCTCTCGTTTCCCAAAGAGCCGACCCCGTGGATCGAACTATGAGCGCGCCCGGACTCGTCAGGCAACGCGTCGCTTTGCTCTCTACCGCGACGGCGATCCTCGTGTTAAGTCTCGCGTGCGGCGTCGAACAAAAACAAAGCGGCTTGCCATCGGGCGCGCAAAGCGCGATTGACAACATCACGAGCGACCTGGCGCGCGGCGACCACGAAAAGATTTACACGGAAGCGGCGGAAGAATGGCGACAGACGGCGAGCGCAGACGAGAGCCGCGCGCATCTCCAACGCATCCGCAACGCGCTCGGCCAAGTGCTCAGCCGCGCCCAACTGAGCGCGCAGGTCAGCGAGCAGGACAACATCGACAGCACACGCAGCAGTAGGACGCAGCGCACGCTCGTCGTCGGCTACAACACCAAGTTCGAGCGCGCCGACGCCATCGAAACCTTCACGCTCATCGAGCGACAAGGCCGCTGGCTGCTCGCGCGCTACGCAGTCAACTCGAATGCTTTGAAATAGGTTTCAAGTTTCGGGTTTCAGGTTTCAAGTTAAAGACCAAGAAACCTCAGACCTGAAACTTGAAACCTGAAACTTGAAACATGATCCCACGTTACACCTTGCCCGAAATGGGCGCGCTCTGGTCGGAGGCCGCGAAGTTTCAGAAGTGGCTCGACGTGGAGTTGGCCGTCTGCGAAGTGCACGCCGAGATGGGCACGATTCCGGCGGACGCGCTGGCGGAGATCAAAGCGCGCGCGGCCTTCACCGTCGAGCGCATCAACGAGATTGAGAAGACGACCGACCATGACGTGATCGCTTTCACGACCGCGCTCGCCGAGAACATCGGCGAGAGTGCGCGCTTCGTGCATTACGGCCTGACTTCTTCCGACGTGGTTGACACGGCGAACGCGCTCCTGCTGCGCGACGCCTGCGACCTGCTCTTGAAGAAAATTGACGCGCTGCTCGAAGTCTTAAAAACTCGCGCCTACGAATTCAAAGACACGCCGCAGATCGGGCGCACCCACGGCGTCCACGCCGAGCCGACATCGTTTGGTCTCACCTTCGCGCTCTGGTTCGACGAGATGCGGCGCAATCGTGAACGCCTGAGGCGCGGGCGCGAAGCCGTGGCCGTCGGCAAGATCAGCGGCGCGGTGGGGGCGTTCGCGCATCTCGACCCGGAGGTCGAAGAGCGTGTCTGCGCGCGGCTCGGACTCAAGGCTGCGCCCGTCTCCACGCAGGTTATTCAACGCGACAACTACGCGGAATATCTCTGCACGCTCGCCGTCGTCGCTTCGTCGCTCGACAAGTTCGCTTTGCAGATTCGCCACTGGCAGCGGACGGAAGTGCGCGAGGCGGAGGAGCGTTTCAAAAAGGGGCAGAAGGGCTCGTCCGCGATGCCGCACAAGCGCAACCCGATCCTCTCGGAGCGCATCTGCGGCATGGCGCGCGTGGTGCGCGGCTACGCGGTCGCCGGACTCGAATCCGTCGCTCTGTGGCACGAGCGCGACATCTCGCACTCGTCCGCCGAGCGCGTCATCCTTCCAGACGCGTCCATCGCGCTCGACTACATGCTCGCCAAAGCCACGTCGCTCATCGGCACGCTCGTCGTCTATCCCGAACGCATGCTCGAAAATTTGAACTTGACGCGCGGCCTCGTCTTCAGCGGCCAACTCCTGCTCGCCCTGACACGCGCCGGAGTCTCCCGCGAACAGGCTTACGAATGGACGCAGCGCAACGCCATGCGGACGTGGGACGAAGGCGGCGACTTCCGCATGCGCGTCCTCGAAGACGCAGACATCAACTCGCGCCTCTCGCGCGAACAGATCGAGCACGCCTTCGCGGTCGAAACATATCTGCGTAACGTTGATAAAGTTTTCGCGCGCGTGTTTGATGAAAATCAGAAGCTAGAGCCACAACTGAAACGCAGACGCCAGAGTGGCATCGGTGAGTTATAATCTTCTATCTTTTCGATCCTTACATGGAGAAACTGTGAAAGCGAAAGTTTACGTCACATTGAAATCGGGCGTGCTCGACCCGCAGGGGAAGGCGATCCAGAACTCGGTGGGCTTGATGGGCTACGGCGGCATCGCAGACGTGCGGCAGGGCAAGTATTTCGAGATCGCCTTGGACGAATCGCTCGACACGGAGCATGCTCACGCCACCGCCGAACGCATGGCGCGCGAGGTGCTGTCGAACCCGGTCATCGAAGATTATCGCGTGGAGATAGAAGCATGAAATTCGGCGTCATAGTTTTTCCCGGCTCGAACTGCGACCACGACGCGTATCACGTCATCTCAAAGCACGTCGGTCAGCCGGTCTCCTTCATCTGGCACCGCGAAACCGACCTCTCGGATTACGACGCGCTGATCATTCCCGGCGGCTTCTCCTACGGCGACTACCTGCGCGCGGGCGCGCTCGCTTCGTTTTCGCCCGTCATGTCGAGCGTGCAGGCGTTCGCCGCGCGCGGCGGGCTCGTCCTCGGCATCTGCAACGGCTTTCAAATTCTGTGCGAATCGGGCTTGCTTCCGGGTGCGCTGATTCGCAATCGCGATCTGCATTTCGTCTGCGAGCACGTCCGCGTCCGCGTGGAGTGCGCCGACACGCCTTTTACGAACGAACTCCAGCGCGGGCAAATCCTCTCCATGCCCGTCGCGCACGCCGAAGGCAACTATACTTGCGACGACGAGACCTTGGCTGAACTCCAAAGCGAAGACCGCATCATCTTTCGCTACTGCGACGCCGAAGGCAACGTCACCGACGCGGCCAACCCGAACGGCGCGCGCGACAACATCGCGGGCATCTGCAACCGCGAGCGGAACGTGCTGGGGCTGATGCCGCATCCCGAACGCGCCTGCGAAGACTTGCTCGGCTCCTCCGACGGGCGCGGCCTCTTCCACTCGCTCGCCGCGACGCTCGCCGCCGTCTCCTAGAACGAATTGCAATCGCACGAAATTTCCTTTCCTCTGCGTCCCCTCTGCGCCCTCTCTGCGTCTCCGCGGTGAATGCTTGATTAACCAGCCTTCACCGCAGAGACGCAGAGAGGGCGCAGAGGGGCGCAGAGAAATCCATCTAATTGCGAACTGCTATTTCTAGGAACTTTCGTGCGCTCCTGTCAGTATTTAATCCAAGTTGCTAGTTAGCAGTTTGCCAGTTCTTTGAGAAGCAAAGGAAAATCCCCTCCACTTCGTCGCCAAACGAAAGTAGGAGGGGAGCGGTGATCGATCACACGACCATAATTTATTGCATCATTGATGATTTGCT
>DASYMM010000384.1:0-7626 GCA_036009085.1 Pyrinomonadaceae bacterium
GGCGGGCGACCCCGCACGCGTCGTCCGCTACCTCGAACCCGACGACACGCACGAAGCCCGCGAACGCGCCCTCACGGAATACGCCCGCTGACGATCTTTATCCGCGCGGAAGCGAAGATGAGATATGGAACGCCGCACAACGCTCGACATAGTTATCTGCACGTATAACAACGCCGCTTTGCTCGACAGGGCTTTGGCGGCGATCTCGGCGCAGAGAATCCCTTCGGGCGTCGAGTGGCAGGTGCTTGTCGTCAACAACAACTGCACGGACGAGACGCCGCAGGTAGTTGAGCAGCATGAACGCCGGAACGCGTTGCCGCTGCGCATGGTCTGTGAACTGCGACAGGGACTCACGGCGGCGCGCGTGTGCGGCGTGCGTAACACTGCCGGCGAGTGGATCGCGTTTGTTGACGACGATTGCCTGCTCGCCGGAGATTGGGTTGAGCAAGCCGTGCGTTTCGCCGCGGAGCATCCACGCTGCGGCGCGTTCGGCGGGCAGGTGTCTCCTGAGTGGGAAACGCCGCCGCCGCCCTTCGTGTTGAATCATCGTTACGCCTACGCGTGCAAGTATCACGGCGAGACGGCGCACCGCCGCCCGTGGCTCGCGGGCGCGGGAATGGTTGTGCGACGCGACGCGCTCGACGCCTGCGGCTGGACGGAGAAGCAATTTTTAGCAGATCGCACGGCGGGGCGGCTCGTCTCCGGCGGCGACATGGAGATCGGTTTGCGCATCGCTGCGATCTCCGAAGTCTGGTACAACCCGGCGTGCAAACTTCGTCACGTCATTCCGCAGCGTCGCATGTCGCTCGACTACTTGCGGCGAATCGTGCGCGGTCTCGGCGCGAGCCGTCACAACGCCTCTGCGTTGACGTGGCGCGGCTCATACGCCGGTTGGGTTTTGTACTCGGCCGCCTTCTCCGTCGGCTTCGGCGCGCTCGGCGCGCTCCAACTCGTGCGCGCCCTTTTCAACACACGCTCCGGCGACGTGCCTCTGGCCTTTGCTCCCGTGCGCGGCTGGTGGTCGGCCATGTGGGAGATGTCGCGCATGGACGCGGAGGAGCGGCGACAGTTAATCGGCTGCGCCGCCACGAGTGGACGGGCTAACTAACACGCGGCCTAACTAACACATTGGCTGACACGCGGGCTAACACATTGGCTGACGCATTGACCGAGTGACGCAATACGAAATCATGCATGCGACCAAAAGACGATTCGTGGCGACGCAGACACGCACGGCAGTAACGACGCGTGCGGGCGCAGCCACGTCGCCGCATGAGGAGGCAGCCGCGCCGTTGCTCCCCGCTCGTGCTTCCGTCAAGACGCTCGCGCTCGTGGATTGGAGCCAGTTGCTCGAAGACTACCTCGACAACATCGGCGTCTCGTTCGCGGACTTCTGCGAAGAGATGTCGGGCGGGTGGATGTTCGGCTACATCGCCGCGCTCCGGCTGGCCGGCGTCCGCACGATTCTATTCTGCGTGTCGGCGCGCGTGGATGCGCCCGCGCGCTTCCGACATCGCGCGACAGGGGCGACGATCTGCGTGCTGCCGGCCACGCGCGCCTACCGCGCCCTGCGGCGACGCGTGCTCAATCCTTATGCGGCGACGGTGGAAGAAGCCAGCGGCGAAGTCAGAGGTTGGCAGCGCATCCGTTGCGCCGCGCTCAAGGAACTCTCGCCCTATCTCTCGACGCCGCTCCGTCACTTGCGGCGCGAACTGCGACGCGAACACTGCGACGCGCTTTTGTGTCAGGACTACGAGCACGGACGTTTTGATGCGTGCCTCGCCGTCGCACACACGCTCAAACGTCTCCCCGTATTCGCCACTTTTCAAGGAGGCGAACGCACGCACAATCGTCTCGAATCGTTGCTGCGACGCGTCGCCGTGCGATCCTCCGGCGGTTTGATCATCGCTTCGGCGGGTGAAGCGGCGCGAGTCGAATCACGTTACGGCATCGCACGTGAAAAGGTCGCGCGAATCTTCAATCCGTTGGATTTAACGGAGTGGCCTGCACCGGCGGCGGGCGTGTTAACGGACGAGCGGGGTGCGCTGCGCGCGGAGTTGGGAATTTCGGAGACGGCGCGTGTGGCCGTGTGGCATGGCCGCGTTGATTTCCGGCGCAAAGGACTCGACGTGTTGTTGGAAGCGTGGCAGAGAATTTGCCGGGAGCGAACGCCGGAGCGCGACCTGCGCCTGTTGCTCGTCGGCACGGGCAACAACACCGCGTTGCTGCGAGAGCGAATCGCGGAGTTGAAACCGCGCGGACTCATCTGGATAGATCGATATCTGAACGAACGCGCGCTCATCCGTCGCCACCTGTGCGCGTCTGATGTCTATGCCTTCCCGTCGCGCCACGAAGGATTTCCGGTCGCGCCGCTTGAGGCGATGGCGTGCGGGCTGCCGCTCGTTGCGGCAGATGCTCCGGGCGTGCCGGACATTCTCGAAGCGGGCGAGGCGTCGGGCGGCCTCATGGTGCCGCGCGGCGATGCGGACGCGTTCGCACACGCGCTCGGACGTGTGCTGGACGACGAAGCGTTCGGTCGCAAGCTCGGCGCGCGTGCGCGTGCGCGCGTGGACGACGCATTTTCACACCGCCGCGTGGGCGAGCAATTACGCGCTTTCCTGTTCAGCGACGATGAAGTTGGCCGGGGCGACGCCGGGAGTAGTTTGACTAATTGATGAAGGCTCGCGTGCTTGTGATTTGATGAAGAGAGAGATGCTTGAATTTTCTCAAAAAGTGTTTGGTCTGGGATTGAGTAAGACCGGAACGTCGAGTTTGACGGATGCGCTCAATCTGCTCGGCGTTCGTTCGATTCACTACCCGCATGACGAACGTACTTACGACGAGTTGCAAAGCGGCAACTACCGCCTGTCGCTGTTGGAAGAATATCAGGGCGTGGCTGATATTCCGGTCGCGCCTTTCTACGCGCAACTCGACGGCGCGTTTCCCGGCAGCAAGTTCATTCTCACCGTGCGCGAGCGTGAGGCGTGGCTGCGCTCGTGCGAAGCGCACTGGCGTCTGATGTCCGAATGGTGGAACAACTTTCCGGCGTTCAAAAAATTTCATGCCTTCATCAGCGCGTGCGTCTATGGCACGCTTCAATTCAAACGCGAACGCTTCGCCTATGTCTATGAGACGCACGAACGCAACGTGCGCCAATACTTCGCAGGACGCCCCGGCGATCTCCTGTTGCTCGACATTTGCGGCGGCGAGGGTTGGGAAAAGCTCTGCCCCTTTCTCGGCCTGCCCGTGCCGGACGCGCCGTTTCCGCACGCGAATGAATGGATGCACCGTTTGATGCAGGCGTCGGAAGATGTCGCAGGCGTGATCCCTGCGGGCGAAACTTTCATCCTCGTTGACGAGGCCGGGTTCGGCAGTGAATTTGCGAACGACGGACGCCGCGCTCTCCCGTTCCTCGAACGCAGCGGCGACTACTGGGGCGCGCCCGCAGACGATGCCACGGCCATACGCGAACTCGAACGGATGCGGCGCGAACACGACGCGCGCTTCATCGCCTTCGGCTGGCCTGCCTTCTGGTGGCTCGACTACTACGGCGAACTCCACGCGCACCTCCGCACAAGTTTTCGTTGCGTGCTTGATAACGAAAGGGTCGTCATCTTCGATTTGAGAAGTTGTATTCGATAGCCTGACGCGGAACGCGGAGTCTGTCTTTGCGCCTTTGCGTGAGACTTATGCTTGTCAAAGACTAAACTCACGCAAAGGCGCAAAGGCGCAAAGGAAAAGATGAGTTTTAGTGTTAAAACGGGAAGTGAAAATTGATCGGGAGAGGGAACTTGAATGTCGAACGTTATTAAACGGAATGATAATTTAATCGAGCCGTATGGCGGCGCGCTCGTCAATTTGATCGTTGCGGAAGATGCGCGCGAGGAGTTGCGCGCACGCGCCGCGAGCCTGCCGCGTATCCAACTCAACGCGCGCAACGCTTGCGATCTGGAGTTGCTCGCCACGGGCGGCTTCTCCCCCGTCAAACGCTACATGGGACAAGCCGATCACAGGCGCGTGCTTGAGGAGATGCGCCTCGCCGACGGCACGCTCTTTCCTATCCCCTTGACGCTTCCCGTCGCTCCCACGGAAGGTCTCCGTCTCGATGCGGAAATCGCGCTGGCCGACGCTTACAACAATCTGCTCGCCGTCATGCGCCTTGAAGAGATTTACGAATGGGACGCGGACACGGAAGCACGCGCCGTGTGCGGCACGAACGATCTGCGTCATCCGCTCGTTGCGGAGATGAATTCGTGGGGCAAGCTGAACGTCTCCGGCGAACTGCGCGTCCTCTCGCTGCCGCAGCATCACGACTTCCGCGCGCTGCGCCTGACTCCGGCGGAGGTGCGCGAGAGTTTGAACCGGCTCGGCCACGCGAACGTCGTGGCCTTCCAGACGCGCAACCCGCTCCACCGCGCGCACGAGGAGTTGACCGCACGCGCCGCCGCACAGGTCGGCGGCACGCTCCTGCTCCACCCCGTCGTCGGCATGACGAAGCCCGGCGACATAGACCACTTCACGCGCGTCCGTTCCTACAAGGCGCTCGCCGAGCGTTACTACGATCCGACGCGGATGATGCTCGCGCTGCTCCCTCTCGCCATGCGTATGAGCGGGGCGCGCGAGGCCGTCTGGCACGCCATCATCCGGCGCAACTACGGCGCAAACCACCTGATCGTCGGGCGCGACCACGCCAGCCCCGGCCTCGACTCGCAAGACCGTCCCTTCTACGGCGCATACGACGCGCAGGAACTCGTCGCACTCCACAGCGCGGAGATCGGCGTCGCCCCGATGCCTTTCTCCGAACTGCTCTACCTGCCCGAAGAGGATCGCTACGAGGAAGCCGCGCGCATTCCCGCGGACAAACCGACGGCTTCGCTTTCCGGCACGGAGGTCAGGGAAAGTTATCTCCGGCGCGGGCGACCGCTCCCGCGCTGGTTCACGCGCCCGGAGGTGGCGGAGATTCTCGCGCAGTCGCACCCGCCCCGGCACAGGCAAGGCTTCTGCCTCTGGTTCACAGGTCTTTCGGGCGCGGGTAAATCCACCACCGCAGACATCCTCACCGTCAAACTTCTCGAACACGGGCGACAGGTCACCGTGCTCGACGGCGACGTTGTCCGCACGCATCTCTCCAAAGGACTCGGCTTCAGCGCGGAAGACCGCGACACCAACATCCGTCGCATCGGCTTTGTCGCTTCTGAGATCGCGCGGCATGGCGGCGGCGTGATCTGCGCCGCGGTCAGCCCCTATCGCGCGACACGCAACGAATGCCGCGCCATGATCGGCAACGAACGCTACATCGAAATCTTCGTTGACACCCCGCTCGAAGTTTGCGAGCAGCGCGACGTGAAGGGCATGTACGCTCTCGCGCGCGAAGGCAAACTCAAAAACTTCACCGGCATAGACGACCCCTACGAGCCGCCGCTCAATCCCGAAATCGTGCTCGACACAGTCTCCCGCACGGCGGAAGATAACGCCGAACAGATCATCACCTACCTCGTCGAACGCGGCTTCCTTCTGCCCGCTGCGCGTAGCGTCGAAACGACGGAAGAACGCGAAGCGGTCAGTTGTCAGTAGTCGGAGTTGTCCGTTGTCACTTGTCCGTTGCCTGTGGCTTTCCAAACGAGTCGCTAAAGATAGAATTGCTCAACTGACGACGGACAACGGACAACTGACAACGAACAACGGACAGTCTTTCGCGCCATGATCTTCACGGATAAATTTGTTTACGTTCACGAGCCGAAGACGGGCGGCACGTTTGTCACCTCCGTACTCTTTCGCCTGTACGGGCTGAAATGGAATCGCTTCGTCCATTTGCAGAACATGCTTCGAGGGGAGATACGCGGCACGGGCAAGTACGGCACGATCATTCATAACAACAACAAGCACGGCGGCTGCCGCGAGATTCCGGCGGCGCAACGCGAGAAGCCCGTGCTCGCCACCGTCAGAAATCCTTACGACCTCTACGTCTCGCAGTACGAGTTCGGCTGGTGGAAGCGGAAAGAGTTTCTCCCCTACTTCCGCGCCGCGCCCAGCTTCGAGCAATTCGCCGCGCGCTTTCCCGACCGGATAACTTTCGCCGAGTATGTCCGGCTCGCCAATGCCGCGTTCCGCGATCTCGCCCCGAACGGCGACGGCGCAAGCGTCGGTTTCCTGTCAGAACAGTTCCTCAAGTTCTATTTCCGCAACCCGCAGGAGGCGCGGGCGAAACTCGCGGATGTCGATTACGCGCGCTCGCAAAAGTACCGCGCCGATATGTTCGATCTGCACTTCATACGCACGGACGAACTCAACCGGGGTCTCTACGATTTCCTCCTGCGAATGAACTACGGGCACGAAGACATCGCCTTCATACTCGAACTCGGGCGGATTCTGCCGCAGGGACGCGGGCGAAGCGACGGCGGGCAAAAAAGTTGGGAGCGTTATTACACGCCGGAACTAAAACGAGAGGTGAGACATCAAGAACGTTTTCTCTTCGCGCTCTTTCCTGAGTTCGACGTGTAAAGCGACGGCTGGTTTGATTTGAACTCTCTGTGCCCCCTCTGTGTCTTCTGTATCTGCGGTGGTGAATGCTTCTCAAGCTTACTCACCACCGCAGATACAGAGGACACAAGAGGGGGCACAGAGAAAAGAAAGACGACTAAGAGAAGGGAAGAGGATGAGCCAGCCGACGAACGTGTCCGCGCCTCTTGCGCGAAGGGGTGCGGCAAGCAGCCTGCGCATCGTCGTCTTGGGCTACATCGTGCGTGGGCCGCTCGGCGGTCTCGCGTGGCATCACCTGCAATACGTGCTCGGCCTCGCGCGCCTCGGTCACGACGTTTATTTCATCGAAGACAGCGACGACTATCCCGCTTGTTATAACCCGGAGACGGATGCCGTCACGTCTGATCCGTCTTACGGTTTAAAGTTCGCCGCCGACGCTTTCGCGCGACTCGGCCTCGGCGAGCGTTGGGCATACTACGACGCGCACAACGCGCGTTGGATGGGCGCGGCGGCCACGCGCGCTCCCGATGTGTGCGCTTCCGCCGAACTGCTTTTGAACTTGTCCGGCGTGAATCCGCTTCGCCCGTGGCTCGCAGGCGTCCCGGCGCGCGCCCTCGTTGACACCGACCCGGCTTTCACGCAGGTCAGGCATCTCACAGACGCGGCGGCGCGCACGCTGGCCGCGCAACATACCTCTTTTTTCACCTTCGCCGAAAACTTCGGGCAGAGTTTTTGCGAAGTGCCGGACGACGGCTTCGACTGGCAAGCGACGCGCCAGCCCGTCGTGCTCGACGCGTGGCCTGTGACGAAGGGCAAGGCTGACGGGCGTTGGACGACCGTGATGCAATGGGACAGTTATCGCGCGCTGGAATACGAAGGCAAGCGTTACGGCATGAAGTCGGATTCTTTCGATGCGTACATAGACTTGCCCTCACGCGCCGGGCGCGTCTTCGAGTTGGCACTGGGAAGCGCGAGCGCGCCGCGCGCATCGCTTGAGCACAAGGGCTGGCAACTCGTTGACCCGCGCGTGCCCACGCGCGACCCCTGGACATACCAGCGTTACATCGCAGAGTCGAAAGCGGAATGGAGCGTCGCCAAGCATGGCTACGCGTCGAGCCGTAGCGGTTGGTTCAGCGAGCGCAGCGC
>DASYMM010000385.1:0-7641 GCA_036009085.1 Pyrinomonadaceae bacterium
GAGCAACGGTAAACTCAAGCCGTGCGCTTTGTCGCCTCCCGTCCGAAACGCATTCCCAAACGTGCTGCCGAGGCCAAACTTTAGCAAGGCCGATCAGCGCGACACCAATTAAAATTCAAGAGCACTCTAATCGAGCCGACGCGCTTGGTCTCGTTGCGTCGCTTCCAGCCTTTCGTCGTCCGTCTCACGCTCGATTCTCTCGAAGAAATCAAAAGGGCAAAACTCCTGCGAGCTATGCCCGACTTTCCGAAACAGGTTTACAAAGCCATGCGCCAACTCAAGTTTCAAGTTTCCCGCCGCCTACGCGTCGCCGTCGCAGGCGTTTCGCTCGGCCTCGCCGTCGCCGTCTGCCCGCTCGTCGTGCCGCAAGCGCAACGCGCCGGAAAGGAGTCCGGCGTCAACGTGACGGCTGTGACCGCGCGCACGAAAGGCGCGGACGCGGTCGTCTCCATCACCGCCGACGGGCCGCTCAGTCGCGCGCAGACGTGGCAGGACAGCGAAGGCTTCCACGTCGTCGTCTACAAGGGGCAGGGAAATGTGGGCAGCCTGCCGCGCGGCGTGAAGGTGCGGCGCGTGGGCGAGTCTCTGGAGTTCGTCGTGCCGGTCAAGCCGGGCGGCGGCGTCTATGTCCAGCCGCGCTTCAACAATCTAGACCTCGTCGTGAGCGGCGGCTTGCACCGCGCGGCGACGGACGCGGCAGAGCGCGGCGAAAGGTCTCCGGCGCAGACTTCGCGCGAAGAGACGCAGGGCGCGGCGTCGAGGCTGCGCGCAAACGCGGGCAACGTCGGAGCGTCGGGCAATCAGGCCAGAGCGTCTGTCGTCGCCGTCAGGAACGACAAGGCGAAGTCGAATTTGCCGCTTTTTGTCGAGCCGCCCGCCGCTTTGAAATTCTCGACGGGGACGAACGCGTCGCAACCCGCCGGAGCGGCAATGAACGGAGCGTACAACGCCGCCGCAGCATCAGGCGCGCAAAACGCGGCCGACGCGCAGACGGCGAAGGGGACGCAAATCGTTAATCCAGCCGTTGCGGTGCCGCCCGCGACGAGTGCGCCAAACGTTCCGCCCGCCGGGATGCAGGTGCAAATTTCGCAGCCGGAAGACGGGAGTGAGATGAAGCGTCTGCTCATCGTGTTGTCGGTTTGTGGCTCAAGCGGCTTCGTCGTGTTCATGTTCATCTTCCTGCGCTCGCGCCGCAAAACGGCGACCCCCGACGCGGCGGAAGACGAGAGCCGCAAGACGAAAGAGATGGCGGACACGCTGGTTGAAGGCGAAGGCGCGCATCTCTTCGAGCAACGCACGGGAGAGCGGCGCACAAGCGGACGCACGGGAGGGCGGCGCGCCGACGACAGCAAGCAAGCTCTCGTGGCGACAGACGGAGCGGCGTCGGTGCCGATGCAGAGCCTTGAGAAGTCGGAGCGCAAGTCGTCCGTGCCCGTGCATGTGAATGTCCCTGCGGTGATCTTCGGGGCGTACCAGATCGATCAGGAAGTGGAGAAACTGATCGCCGGGCAGCCGCACAGCATAGAGGTTCTGGCCTCGCGCGCCTCGGACGACCGCCGCGCCATCGAAGCCTCTCTGCTCAAGGCGCTCCATTCAAATTCGCTCGGACAGGCGGAGCGCGAGCGTGCGCGTTACGCGCTCGAAGAGTATGGCTTTGTCGCGCGGCACAGCGCGGCGGTCTTGCTTGCGCCGGACGCTTACGAGCGTTCTTCGGCGGCGCGTGCGCTCGGCGAGATGCGTTCGGGCGCGTCGCTGCCGTTTCTGCTCGAAGCTCTCTATGACGGCGAGCAGATCGTCTGCATGGAAGCCGTCAAGAGTCTCGGCTCGCTCGGTTTGCCTTCGGCCATCGGCGCGCTTCTGGACATGGCGCGGCGACATCCGACCGTGCCGTCCGCGCTGCTCGGTCGTGCCTTGAGCGCGTGCTCGGTTGATTGTTTGAATCTGGAAGCGGGCGCAGACGGCAACTCGTTCGCTTATCACGAACCCGCGATTGACCCGTTCACGGGCGAGATCAGAGGCTTTGAACCCGTCGCGGAGTTTGAACAACTGCCCGAATGGATGGAAGACGAGACGCTCGCCGACGCGCTCGAACGACTCGACAGCGCGGACGTGGAAGCGCGCGTCGCCGCAGCGCAACAACTCGCGCAGTTTCAGGTGCAGCGTTCGGTGGAAGCGCTCACGTCTCTGGCCGCGAATGATCGAGACGCGGCGGTGCGTGCGGCTGCCGTCACGAGTCTCGGCAACATCGGGCATGAGACGGTCTTCCCGTCCGTCCTGCTCTCGATGGCGGACGAGGCGCGCGAAGTTCGTGCGGCGGCGGCGCGTGCGCTGTCGCGTCTCGGCTTCGACCGCGCGGACGCTTACGTGCGCGTGTCGGAAACCGCGGACGCGGAGACCTTGCGGCATCTGGCGTCGGCGTGCGTGGGCGCGGGGCTGGCGAATCAGGCTTTGAGTCGGCTGGCGAGCGATGATCGGCGTCAGGCTTATGAAGCCTTCTCTTTGTTGTCGCTTGTGGCGAAGGGCGGGCAGGCGGATTTGATTCTGCGTGTGGTGGAAGAGCACAAGGATTTGAACGTCAGGCTCGCGGCCTCGCGCCTGCTCGGTTTGATGGGCGACGCCGCACTCGACACGCGCCTGCGACGTATCGCGCTCGGCGCAAACGCGCCGGAGAAACTGCGCACGGCCATCCTCGAAGCCATCTATCGCGGCGAGCCGCAGGCGACAGCCGGAGGCGTCATGGATGCCAACTCCGACCGGCCGGTCGAAGCGAATTGATGATGACAAGAGAGCGCCGCCTATAGCATAATGCCGCGTTACGTAGCCCCGACTCGCTCGCTGTCTGCCCTGAGTGCCATAAGCAATGCGTCAAAACAAACAATCGGTTTCACTTCTACGCCCCCGGCGTCTCGCGCTCCTGCTCGCCGTCGTCGCCGCTTTCCTTTGCCTCGCCGTCGTCAACTCCGAACGCACGCGCGCGCAGCAACCCAACGCGAACAACTCGAACGGCGCGGCGCAAAAGTCGCGCCCCAAACGGCTCACGCCGCTACGCACGAGCGAGACGCCCGACGGCTCGCGCGCCACCATCACCTCCGACGGCGAACTGAACGACTACTCGGCTTATCGCAGCGGCGACCGCTTCATCGTCGTCGTGCCGCAGGCGGAAGGCACGGGCGGCGGCGGCGCGCGGGGTCGCGGTTTTGAAGGCGCACAGGTCGAACGTCGCGGCAAGGATGTCGTCTACACTTTCAAACTCCAACCGGGCGCGACCGCCCGCGTCAATCAACGTTTCAATCGCCTCGACGTGCAGTTCAGCGCGCCGAAAGACGGCTCGAACGCCAACGCGAAGCCGACGCCCGCGCCGACGCCCGCGAAACGCACTCCGGTCGAAGAAGCCGGACTAACGAAGCCGCCCGCGAACGCCAACACGCAGCCCACGCCGGACGCGCGACGCAACGTAGACGCAAACGCCAACAGCAGCAACATCATCGCGGCCAACACGCAGCCGACGCCGCTCGCCTCCGCGTCGCCAAACGCCTCGCCGCTCTCCGGCGTCGTCCCCAGCCCGACGCTTGCGCCGTCAGCCACGCCGTCCGGCACGGAGCAGCAGCTTGCGCAGGCGCAAACGACGCCCGCCGCGCCCGTCTCCATCACGACCAACACGCCCTCAAACGCTTCGACCTCCTTGGGCGCGGTCGTCGTGCGCAACTGGCCTTGGCTCATCGCCGCGCTGCTGGCAATCGGCCTCGGCCTCGTTTTAGTCTCACGTTTCAGCGGCAGCCGCGACCAGACCAAAGGGTTGCCGCCCGCCGCGCCCTCCGGCACAAAGCCCTCCGCGCTTAAAGAGACGAAGCCCGCCGAACTGAAACCCACGTCCGCCGCTTCCGCCGCTTCGACTATCGCCGCAGCCAAAGCCACCGGAACAAACGCCGCGACCAACGTTGGCACGTCTGCCACCGGAACATCTGCTGCCGGAACCAGCACCGGAACGTCTGCCGCGACCGGAACGTCTGCTGCGGGAAGTTCTGCTGCCGGAACGTCCGCCGCCGCCGGAACTTCCGACGCAGCGATAGCGGCAACTTCAGCAGCGACCGCCGCGACCGCCGCCAACCTTGCGGCCTCCGGCAAACAGTCAAAGAGAAAGAAGAAGAAGGCGCAAGAGAAGGCGAAACGTCTCGCGGCTGCCAGCGAACTCAAGTCGGGCGGCGCGGACGCCGGAACAAGCGCGGCAACCTCCGGCACAACCGCGTCGAAAGACGCGAGCTTGGGCGGCGCGTTGGCGACGGGCGCGGTCATCGCGGGCGCGGCTGCGCTGGCGGCGAGCGGCGCGTCGGAAGTTGAAGAGAGCAAGACAGGCGAGACGACAGCCGCCGGGTCAAAATCCGGCGAGTCGAAAGCCATCGAAGCCGTCGCGACGGAGACGAAAGCCGCCGAGCCGCCGGTCGTGTTCGACCCGGAACGCATCGAAGTCGAGATCAAAAAGTTGCTCGCGGGCGAGAGCTACGACGAGAGTTTGATCAACGCGTCGGACGCGGGCACGCGTCAACTCGTCTCAGCCGAATTGATGCAGGCCATCGCCGGGCGCAACGCCGAACGCAAAGCGCACGCCCGCACGGCCTTCCTCAAGCACGGCTATTTCGACGAAGCCACGCGCGCGCTACAGTCCGCCGAAGCTCCCGGCGAACGCGCCGCCGCCGCGCGCACGCTCGGACTCTACGGCGACCACAGCGCGACCGCGCATCTCACCGCCGCGCTCGAAGACCCCGCCGCCGACGTGCGCCGCACGACGGTCGAAGCTTTGGCCGAACTCGCAGACCCGGCAGCCATCGGCGCGCTCGAAGCCCTGCGTTGGCGCGAAACGTCGCGGCAGGTGCCGCGCACGCTCATCCAACGCGCCATCGAAGCGAGCAAAGCTGCCGAGGAAGAAGAGAGAGCCGCCGCGACAGCGATGGCGGAAGCCGCCACGGTAGAGCAGGACGAAGACACCCCAACGCTCGTCACGGCGACCAACGCGGAAACAGTTGCGCTAACCGAGAGGGAAGCCCCGGAACTCGAAACGAAAGAGATCGAGGCGAAAGTTGCCGTCGCCGGAGAGTCCGGCACGAAGACCGAAGACGCGCCCGTCTTAAGCGCGTCCGTGGCGGAAACGCCGGAAGCCTCCGTCGCGGTTGAAGACGCGCCCGCCGCTGTTGAGGATGCGCCCGTCGCCATCGCCGACGCGCCCGTCCTCGAAGTGAAGGCCGCGATTGACGGAGCGAAAGTTGAAGAGGTTGAAACGAAGGCTTTTGACGAGTCGAAGGCCGTCGAGTTGGCCGCGCCGCATGTCGAAGCCGCGACCCTGGAAGATGTGACAGCGGAAGATGTCACGGCCGAAGTTGAAACGCCCGCGCCCGTCAAAGTTGACCTCGCGGCGACGCTCGCAGCCAAAGAAGCGAGTCTCATCAGAGCGCGCGAGCAGCAAGAAGAGACACACGCGGCGGAGAGCACGAAAGCCACGGAAGCCGCGACAGCCTTCTCGCTCGACGCGTCGCATGCTCCGTCGTCCGCCGACTCTTCCGTCGCGGAGTCGCCTTCGACTTTGTTCGACAGCGTCGCGCCCGTCGTCGCGACGGACACTCTGACGGCGACGCCCGAACTCACGACCGTTACCCATTCCGCAGAGCCGCAACCTGAGACGGCGACGAGCGACGCGGAAACGCAGCCCGTCTATCACTCGGATTTCGCGGTCGGCTCCGGCAAGGGTTCTGCCGCGGTCAAAGACGAGTGGATCAATCTCGACGCGGACGAGCACGAGGTCACGATCCGAAGCATAGAGCCTACCGTCGCCGCTCCCGAGCCGCCGGCCGAACCGCTCGGCCCCTTCTACGCCGAAGGCGCGCCCGGCCATCCGGGCGGCGCAAGCGAATCGGCGTCTCCTGCTTCAAACACGACAGACGCGCCCGCCGCGTCGCAGTCGAGCGTGCAAGCGGAACCCGTCTCCCTGTTCGATTCGCTGGAAGTCGAGGCGTTCGAGACCCACGAGATCACGGTTGCCGAACCCGAACCCGCGCCCTTGACTGCTGCCTCCGTGGATTTTGCGCTGGTCGAAGAGGCGACGACGCAGCCGCTCGCGCGCGAGAAACGTTCGCTGCTCGATGACGACTCCTTGCGCGGCACGGAGGTCGTGAAAGCCGACAAGGGCTTGAGTCTGGTTGACGGCTCGGATGAAGAGCATTATTCGATCATCCCGAAGGGCATACAAGTTCGGCTCACGAGCGACGATGCGAGCGAGCGTGCCGCGAGCGTCCTCGCCCTGTCGCGCCTCAACACGGACGAAGCCTTCAACGAAATCTGCGTCGCCTTCGATGACCCCTCCGAAGAGGTACGCAATGCCGCCGCACGCGCGCTCTACGACCTGAGCGAAGACCGTGCCGATTCCTTCACGCGCGCCCTGCGCGAGTCGCCCATTGAACGCCGACGCCAAATCGGCGCGGCTCTCGCCGGGTCGGGTCTCGCGGAGGAAGCCGTCGGCAATCTCACGGGCGAGAGCCGCGATAAGACCTACGACGCCTTTTCGCTCCTCTTCCTGATGGCGAAGGCCGGAGAAGTTGCGCCGCTGATTCGCGCCATCGAGAGCCATCACGATAACGAAGTGCGCCTTGCGGTCGTCAAACTGCTGGCCTTGAGCGGGCAGCACGACATACTCCCGGCCTTCCGTCGCCTCGCCGTGCGCGGTTCGCTCCCGACCGAAGTGCGCTCCGCCGTCATGGAAGCCATCTACCAGATCAGCAGTCAACCACAGAACGCCACGCCTGCGACCTGAAACGTTTGCCACACACTGTTCGGGCGAGCGAGCAAATTGGACGGGCGGGAGACGCGCTACACACCAACGCGACGCCCGCCCGTTTAAACTTTGAGCGCGCCGCTAAAGAGGAGAACGCGAACTTATGAGCAACGCACCACAAGAGACGTTTTTGACCGGCATTGACGTGTCGCATTTTCAGGGCGTGGTCAACTGGGCGGAAGTGCGAGGCGCGGGCTGCGCCTTCGCTTTCGCCAAGGCCACCGAGTCAACTTCAATCGTTGATTCGGAGTTTGCGACCAACTGGAACGGCATGAAAGCGGCGGGACTCGTGCGCGGCGCGTATCATTTCTTTCGCCCGGAGCAGAACGCCGTCGCGCAGGCCAATCACTTCCTGCAAATCGTCCAACTCGAACCGGGCGATCTCCCGCCCGTCATAGACATCGAATTGAACGACGGCATCACGGGCGGCGCGCTCATCGCGGGCGTTGGCGACTGGATCGACACGGTGGCGCAGGCGACAGGCATGACGCCCATGATCTACACTCCCGCCTACTTCTGGAACGAATACATGAACGACGGCTTCGGCAAGTTCCCGCTCTGGATCGCGCACTACACCAACGCGCCCACGCCCCAACCGCTCCCAAAAGGATGGACAAACTGGACGTTCTGGCAATACTCCCAAAGCCTCTCCATCCCCGGCGTCAACGGCCCTGCCGACCACAACCGCTTCAACGGCGCGCAAGCCGACTTGCAGGCTCTCACGAAGCAAGTGACACAAGGCTGACGGAATAAAAATTCTTCACCACAGAGACACAGAGAGCACGGAGGGGGCACAGAGACTTGGTTGATCTCTGTGCCCC
>DASYMM010000386.1:0-6927 GCA_036009085.1 Pyrinomonadaceae bacterium
GAGCGACATCGAAGCCTTCGCCAAATAGCGTCGCCACAGGCAGCGTCAGAGGCCGTGCAAGATTTGCTTGCACGGCCTCTGACGTTCAAAGTGTCCACATCTCAAGGGCGACAGATAAGTTTAGAAGTCGTTTGAGAAGTCTATAAAAGCCCCGAAGGGGCGACATGTAATAGCCCGTGGCAACGCCACAGGTTTAAGGTGAAGCTTTCATCAAGCTCTGAAAGGGCGACATAATCTATGTCGCCCTTTCAGGACTTTTCAAACAGCTTCTTAGAGCGATTCGAGGTACATGATGAGACGCCGCTTGTCCGGTTCACTCAGGCCGATGAAGCCGTTGATGGCCGGTGTGGCCTCGCCCGCGTGACGCAGAATGGCCTCGCGGAAGGTGAGCGATTCGCCGTCGTGCATCAGGCGGTCGCGCGTGCGCACGCCCCACAGCGGCGGGGTGCGTAGTTTGGTGCGAGTCTTTTGCCCGCCGTTCTGGACGATGCCGTCGCCCGTCCCTACGTCGTGCAACAGGAAATCGCTGAACGGCGAGATGATCTTATTGCCGAGCGCGTTGGGCAGTTGGAACGTCCCCGCGTTGATGTAGGTGCAGGGCGGAGCCGTCTGGATTTTCGGGACGTGGCAGATGCTACAACTGAAAGCGGCGTTGGGCATCTTCGAGAAAAGCTTCTTGCCGATAGTGATGTCGTAGCTGAAAGCGGCCTGTATGTCCGGGTCTTGCGGCGGCGCTTTCGTCGAGCGCATGAAAGCCGTGAAAGCCTTGATGTCCTCTTCCGGGTCTTCGCCGCAATCTTTCGTCGGGTCGCTATCGCAAGGGACGAAAGTAGAATCGGGGAACGGGTCGAACGGCGCAACCGAGCGACCGAGCGACGTGTTCTCCCTGAGCGTAAACCTGTTGGTGATGCCCATCTCGTTCAAGTAGGCGTCGCTGGAGAAGGAGAGCAGGCTGGCGTGCTGGTTCTTCCAGCCGAAGCGCGCGACGCGTTTCGGACAGGTTGACGGAATGCTCGGATTGCAACCGGGCGCTTCGAGCACCGGCACCTTGATGACCTGACCATGCACTATTCCGCCCGTGGCCGCGTTCTGGTTGATGGCGATGTTCTTGAGCGTCTGGTTGGCGATGGCCTCGACGAAGCCGTCGCCGAGCGTGTTCAGAGAAGTGCGGAAGGTGCGTACCTTCTCATTCGCAATTAGCGGCGGGCCGCCGATGATGCTCGCCGTGTAGAGCGGCGGCACGCGCTCCTGCACTTTGGCTCCGAAGAACGGCGGAGTGTTGGTGTTCGCGGTCGGAATGCCACGGTCGTTGATGAGCGAACCGCCGGGCGCGTCAACAAAGATGGTCGTGCAGCCGGAGCATGGATGCGGGCTGCAATTCCCGTAAGAATCGCAGTACAAATTATGCCCGGCGCGCAGTTCGTTGATCTGGCTGATTGCGCCCGTCACGGGATTCTGGTGGCACTCGCGGCACGACTGCGCGTTATAGACGGGACCCAGCCCGTCCTCGATTTCGTCAACGCCGGCAAAGATAAACTTGTCGGCCTCGAAGGTGCCGGGCGTCGGATCAAGCGTGCCCGGCGGCACGGGCGTGCCTTGCGGCAACACGCCGTTGGTCTTGTTGTCGAAATCCGCGGGGGCTTTCGCCGCCCGTATCCATGGTGAGCATCTAATGGACTTTTCTTCCTCAGTCCCTATGCTGCCCTCGGTTTCCTTACTTGCGGCAGCCGGGTCAACATCCGGGTCGTAAGAGAAGGTGTCGGTCGTGCCCTCTGCGACGCCCTCGTTATCCACCGAAGCGTTGGCGGCGGTGTCGTCGTCGCTGGAAACTTTATTTGCCTGGTCAGTCGAGGCCGCCACCTGGGCAGACTCTTTGGCCGAGAGTGTCGATTCGTCGTCGGCATCGGTGATGTTCGGTGATTGGCTGTGCGCGATGCGGTTGAAGATGGACGGCAGCCCGAGGGCTATCAGAAACACCAGGAGAATGGAAATCTTCAGTAGTTTCATCGCTGTATTCCCCTCCGAGATTGGAGCCAGCTTTGACGAGGCTGCTCCAGTGAGTAAAAGCTCAGACCGAGGCGAGGTTAGGAAGCGTACGGGAAGCGTGGTTAGTTGCCGGGCGTTTGCGTCTGCGTGTGGGTGAGAATCGCTTTAGTTTCGCACGGTCGATATCGAACCAGACCTGACACGATAGGTAAGGCGTCGCCGACGAAAAAGCTCTCTCGAATATGAGGGAAGACGGGGAAACCGACTCCGCGCCGGAGTCCGAAACTAGCAACTATCAACAGGGGTTTGGAAGGAGATTGATAAATGAGGGAAACGGACGAATCAAAAGAGGATTGACGAAACAGGTGAAGGAGCCGGGTCTCATCAACGGGAAACTTTGAGCGACGCAAGAGTACATCCGCTTTCTGCGAGAGTCAATAAATAAATTCGACCTTGTCAGTTCGGGCATAAAGTGCGAATTCCCTCTACCTAGAATCAAAAACTTACAGGCAAGATTCGTTCATAAAGTGAGAAAGTATTCGTGCATAAAGTGCGAAAATGCATTACTTTTTGTGCATATAATAAGAATTAGTCAGGAAGGAAACAGATATAGAAGTTTGCCTGCGCGGGTGGAGGTTGTGGTTGTATGGCTGAGGGAAAGTTGCCCCGGCTGACCGAGGCGCACATACGTAATCTTGCCAGTGAGAAGAGCTTCGAGCGCGGCCAAGCCTACTACCGCGACGGAGCCGTTCTAGACCCTATCTGCCAAGAGGCGCACTTGCGCGCCCAGTGCGAAGGCTCGGACTACGAGCCGTATCAAGTCAGCGCGACGCTCGGCAAAGGAGGGATCGCAGAGACCTCCTGTACATGCCCTTATGACCACGGCGGCATCTGTAAGCACGTCGTCGCCCTATTACTAACATACGTTCACAAGCCGCAAACATTCCGGTTCATCCAGCCTCTCCCCGCGTTACTTGCCGAGCGCAGCCAGGAGGAACTGATCGCCCTCATCGGCGAGATGATCAAGATAGAGCCAGAATTGCTGTCGCTGGTTGAACTCTCTATCGCAACCGAAGAAGCCCGGCACGGCAAGCCGTTGGATGTGACAGCGTATCGTCGTCAGGCGCGGCGGGCACTGCGACACGAGCGCCTGCACATGGTAGAGAAAGAATTGCGAGCGTTACGAGAACTGGCCGCCCGTTCGGCCAAGGCTAACGACTGGCTGAACGCAGGCGCGATCTATCACGCGGTTCTCGATGAGACGGTTCGCGGCTACGAAGACCTATTGTGGGAGATGGATGAGGACGGCGAGATCGCCGTCCTGATTGACGAGTTCGCGCTGGGGGTGAGTCAGTCTCTCAAGAAAAGTAAGGCCGACGACCAGACGCGCCGGGCGTGGCTGGGGGCGCTCCTGGAGGCTGAACTCGCCGACATCGAAATGGGCGGAATCGACCTCGCTCCGAGCGCACGCGAGGCGGTTTTAGCGCACGCCAATGATGAGGAGTGGGCGTGGATTGAGAAGCGTCTAGAAATTAGCCTCTCGAAGAGCCGCGACTGGGGACGAGAAGCACTGGCGAGATTTTTATCTGCGGGGCAGAAGCGGCACGGGCGCGCAGGCGAAAGCAAAACAGCCCGAAAGAGATGATCAAGCAGGAAGCAAACCGTATCACGGAACAGACACAGTAGGCAGAGATGAAATGGAACAGACCGACCGACAGGAAACGCTAAAGGCGTCCTTCATTATTTTTATCAGGATAATACAAGGTCTGGCTCACATTGCCGCTACAGCCTGCAATATCACCTCGTCTGGATTCCGAAATACCGCCGCAGCTTCTTGGTCGGTGAGATAGCCGAGAGGCTAAAACAAATACTCAAAGAGATTGCCCATGATTATCGTATTCACATTATTGCCATGGAGGTGATGCCCGACCACGTTCATATGCTGGTTGAAGCACCACCCAAATATGCGCCTGCAAAGATCGTTCAACTTTTCAAAGGCATCTCGTCGAGGAGACTGAGGCAGGAATTTCTCAACGTGATAAAGAGGTACATCTGGAAAGAAGGAACTCTGTGGGCAATCGGCTACTACATCGGCAGCGTGAGCGATAAAGTCTCGACGGAACTTGTAAAGGAATACATCAGGATCAGAAGTCAAAAGATGAAAAACTGAAACAACAAACAGAATATGTTCAGGCAAGCCTTTTCGGTTAAGGCGTGTGGATATTTTAGTTGAATGGTCTAACTCGGAGATTGATACGTAGGTTCAGGCATGAAGTAAGAGAATTCCCTCCACTAACTATAAACAACTTAGGGAGGGAATTCGCTCATAAAGCGAGAAAATATTCGTGCATAAAGTGCGAAAATCTATTACTTTTCGTGCATATAATAGAAATTTCCAAAAGACCACGTGCGGCAGTCTTAATCTGAATTTAAATCACACTTCCCCTCGCGAGGCTAAAATTTTGAGTCGCCAACTCCGCTTTTAGCTTGCTGAATGAATACTCATTCAGTATGATGGAGCGTCCAACTCGCACGAACTTTTTAAGGAAAGGTTCTTCCCCTATGCTTCGGATCGAAAAGGCGGCGGTGCTCGGCGCGGGCACGATGGGCGCGCAGATCGCCGCGCATCTGGCAAACGCCGGAATCCCCGTCCTCCTCTTAGACATCGCCCCGCGCGAACTCACGCCCGATGAACAGGCGAAGAATTTGACGCTCGACGCACGCGTTGTGCGCAACCGCATCGCGCAGAGCGGACTCGACGCGGCGAAGAAAGCCAAGCCCGCCGCCTTCTTCTCGGCCAGCCGCGCCGCGCTCGTCTCGGTCGGAAACTTTGCGGACGACATGTCGAAGTTGAAGGATTGCGACCTCGTGATCGAAGCCGTGGTCGAGAATCTGGAGATCAAGCGCAAGCTCTACGCGGAAGTTGAAAAACATAGAGGTGCCGGATCGGTAATCGCGTCGAACACGAGCGGCATCCCGATTCGCGCCATCGCCGAAGGTTTCTCGGAAGAGTTTCGCGCACACTTTCTCGGCATACACTTCTTCAACCCACCGCGCTACCTGCATCTCTGCGAACTCATCCCGACCGAATGGACGAAGCCGGAAGTCGCCTGTTCCATCTTCGGCTTCCTCGATCAAAGGCTCGGCAAGGGCGTCGTCATCGCGAAGGATCGCCCGAACTTCATCGCCAACCGCATCGGCACTTACGGCGCGCTCGTCACGATCAAGACGATGCTCGAAGACGGTTACACCATCGAAGAAGTTGACAAGATGACGGGGCAGCCGGTCGGTCGCCCCAAGTCCGCCACCTTCCGCACGTTCGACATCGTCGGCCTCGACGTGTTCGCGCACGTCGCTAAAAATCTCTACGAGGCCGTGCCCGAAGACGAGGAGCGCGAGGTGTACACCGCGCCGGAGTTTGTGCAGAGCATGATCGGGCGCGGCCTGCTCGGCAACAAGACGAAGGGCGGCTTCTATCGCAAGCAGAAAGGCGAAGGCGAGAAGCAGGAGATATGGACGCTCGACCACGCTTCGCTCGAATATCGCCCGCAACAGAAAGTGAAACTGCCCGCGTTGGAGTTGGCGAAAAATCTGGAAGATGTGGGCGAGCGGATCAAGTCGCTGGTGTGGTCGAAGGATCGCGTGGGCGCGTTCCTTTGGAAGACGATGTCGCGCACGCTTCGTTATGCGGCGAACCGCATCCCGGAGATCGCGAACAACGTGGTTGACGTGGATCGCGCGATGCGTTGGGGCTTCGGTTGGGAACTCGGCATCTTCGAGACGTGGGACGCGATTGGCGTGGAGAAGTCTGTGGCGCGGATGCGTGAAGAAGGCGCGAACATCCCTCAGAACGTCGAGCGGATGATCGAGTCGGGCGCGAAGAGTTTTTACAAGACGGAGAACGGGCAGCGTCTCTATTTTGATTTCGACAAACTCGCCTACCAGCCGGTGAACGAGCAGGCGGGCGTGATTCTGTTGAAGTCTGTTAAGGAGCGCACGGGCGTCGTCAAGAAGAACGCGGGCGCGTCGCTCATCGATCTCGGCGACGGCGTGGCGTGTCTGGAATTTCACTCGAAGATGAACGCCATCGGCGGCGATACGATTCAGATGCTCAAGCAGTCGCTCGCCGAAGTGGAGAAGAATTTCGTCGGGCTGGTCGTCGGCAATCAGGGCGCGAACTTTTGTGTCGGCGCAAACCTGATGTTGATGCTGATGAGCGCGCAGGAAGAGGAATGGGAAGACCTCGACCTGATGGTGCGCGAGTTTCAAAAGGCGACGATGAGTTTGCGCTACTCGCCGAAGCCGGTCGTCGTCGCGCCGTCCAACTTAACTGTCGGCGGCGGCTGCGAGTTTGTCCTGCACGGCGACCGCGTGCGCGCCGCTGCTGAGACTTATATCGGGTTGGTCGAGGTCGGCGTCGGCATCATCCCGGCGGGCGGCGGCGCGAAGGAGATGACCGTGCGCGCTCTCGACTCGGTGACGCCGGGCGATGCCGATCCGTTCCCCTTCGTCAAACGCGCCTTCGAGACGATTGCGATGGCGAAGGTCGCCACGTCTGCGGAAGAGGCGCGGCAGTTCGGATTCCTTCGCGATGAGGATTCCGTCTCGATGAATCAAGATCGTTTGATCGCCGATGCCAAACAGGAAGTGCTCGCGCTCGCACGCAGCGGCTACACGCAGGCGCAGCCGCGCACGGACATCCTCGCACTCGGAAACACTGCGCTCGCCACTTTGAAACTCGGCATTCATCAAATGAAACGCGGCGGCTTCATCTCCGAACACGACGCGCTCATCGGCGAAAAACTCGCGCACATTCTGACGGGCGGCGATCTCAACCACCCGACGCGCGTCTCGGAACAGTACCTGCTCGATCTCGAACGCGAGGCGTTCCTCTCGCTCCTCGGTCAGCGCAAGACGCAGGAACGCATGGCACACACGTTG
>DASYMM010000387.1:0-8460 GCA_036009085.1 Pyrinomonadaceae bacterium
CCGACGACGAGATGGAAGAAAAGGATTTGCCCGGCAAAAAACTCGACGCCCCGCGCTAGAACGCCGACGCTCCAAACTTAGAAGCTGTTGAAGGATTTTGTCTTTCAGCCCCAAAGGGGCGCAAGGTAATTGTCCGGCGCATCGCGCCGGGTACGGCGGCAAAGTATTTTATCCTAAGCACTGAAAGGGCGACATACGACCTCCGGTATGTCGCCCTTTCAGTGCTTAATTATCCACGCGCATTTTTATACCCAGTGCGTTGCACCGGGCTCTTACATTGCGCCCCTACGGTGCTTTTCAGAGAACTTCCTGTCATCTAGGATTCAATGTATACAGGCGACAGGGCGTTTAGACTTCGCCTCCGGTTGATGCTAAAGTAGAAGCCGATGAATCAATCCCGTGCAGGATTTTCCAACGCGTTTTTCCAAAAACAAAGATAAGGAGTTCTCTCATGTCGTCCGCGCAATCCGTTACAGAGACGCCTCGCCGCTATCAACTGCTCATTGACGGCAAATGGGTTGATGCCGAATCCGGCAAAACTTTCTCGACGCCCAACCCTTCGACAGGCGAGACGCTCGCCGAAGTCGCCGAGGCCGACAAGGCCGACGTGGATAAGGCCGTCGCCGCCGCGCGCCGCGCCTTTGAAGGCAAGTGGTCGAAGTTGAGCGCGCGCGAACGCGGGCGTCTGCTCTACAAACTCTCCCAACTCATCGAAGCGAAATCGCAGGAACTCGCCGCCTTAGAAACCGCCGACAACGGCAAACCGATCCGCGAGTCGGCCTACGTGGACTTGCCGCAAGTCGTCGAAAATTTTGAATACTTCGCCGGGTGGGCGACGAAGATCGAGGGCGAGACGATCCCCGTGCCCGGCCAGATGTTCAACTACACGCTGCGCCAGCCGCTCGGCGTCTGCGGCCAGATCATCCCCTGGAACTTCCCGCTCCTGATGGCCGCGTGGAAACTCGCGCCCGCGCTCGCGGCAGGGAACACCATCGTCTTGAAACCCGCCGAACAAACTCCGGTTACGGCGATGGAACTCGGCAAGCTGTTTCAAGAAGCGGGCTTCCCTGACGGCGTCGTCAACATCGTGCCCGGCTACGGCGAGACGGCGGGCGCAGCCCTCGCCGCGCATCCCGGCATAGACAAGATCGCCTTCACCGGCTCGACCGAAGTGGGCAAGATCATCGCGCGCACGGCGGCCGAGAATCTGACCAAAGTGACGCTTGAACTCGGCGGCAAAGCGCCCAACATCGTCTTCGCCGACGCAGACATCGATCAAGCCGTGAACGGCGCGATGCTGGGCATCTACTTCAATCAGGGGCAGGTGTGCTGCGCCGGTTCGCGTCTCTTTCTGGACGAGCGCGTCAAAGACGAATTTCTCGAACGCTTCAAGGCGCGTGCCGAGAAGGTCGTCGTCGGCGACCCGATGGACAAGGCGACGCAGATGGGGCCGCAAGTTTCCGAAGAGCAACTCACGCGCATCAAGGGCTACGTTGACATCGCGCGCGGCGAAGGCGCAAGCGTCCTGACCGGCGGCTGCCCGCCGCAACTCGAAGGCAACTTCAAGAACGGTTATTTCTTCCAGCCGACCGTCTTCGGCGACGTGCAAAACAAGATGCGCGTGGCGCAGGAAGAAATCTTCGGGCCGGTCGTCTCCGTCATCACGTTCAAGGACGAGAAGGACTTGCTCCAACAGGCCAACGAGACAGTCTATGGTCTGTCCGCCGGAATCTGGACGAAGGACATCACGCGCGCGCACCGCTTCGCCAGAGACATCAACGCGGGCACGGTCTGGATCAACACCTTCAATATGTTCAACGCGGCCTCGCCCTTCGGCGGCTTCAAGCAATCCGGCTACGGGCGCGAGATGGGCAAACACGCCCTCGAACTTTACACGCACGTCAAGAGCGTCTGGGTTGACCTCTCAGGCAAACCCATCGGCTGGTACGGCAACTAAGGGGAGGGATGAAGGATGAGGGATGAGGGATGAATCAGAAAAGCTCTCAACAGAGTTGAATGCTTTTATTCATCCCTCATCCTTCATCCCTCTGCCCTCTCTTCCGCCTCTCCCGTATTTCAACAAGAAGAAGGAGAAGCCATGCGCTCACGTCGGAAAGTTTCCATACTCGCCCTTACGCTGCTCTGTATTTCTCTGCTCACAGCCTGCCCGAGCAAGACCAACATCGGAAAAATTCTCGACAACCCGGATCGTTATCGCGACAAGGAAGTCGGGATCATGGGGACGGTGGAGGATAGCTACAGCGTGCCTTTCGTCGGCGGGGCTTACAAGGTTGACGACGGGACGGGCGAAATCTGGGTCGTCTCAAAACGCGGCGGCGCGCCGCGCAAAGGGGCGCGCGTCGGAGCGAAAGGCCACGTCACGCAGGGTTTTAATTTCGGCGGTCGCAACTTCGGCACGGTGATCGAAGAGACCGACCGGCGCACCAAGTAGCGAACCGATCCATTGATGCGTCTGTTCATTCGTTCAATGGAGCAACGAACGAATGAACCAATTTATTTCAACTCTCGACGCCCAATTCGCCGCTTTGCACGAGCGTTCGACCGCGCTCGTGCGCGCCGTGCCCGCGGAGTTTCTCTACTGGCAACCGCCCGCCGTTGTCGCGATGGTGGGCGGCATTGCGGTTCCGGTCTATTCGTGCGGCGAGCATCTCCTGCGTAGCGCGGCCTGCGTCGAGCAGACGTTTGGCGGCGTCACCGCCAACTTGTGGGACGACCCGTTCGAGTGGACTTTGCCGGAGACGCTCGCGACGCCCGCGCTCGTCGCGGAGTATCTTGAAGAAGTTGAAGCGACGCGCCGTCGCGGCCTCGCGCTCGTCGAAACGGACGATGATCTGTCGAAGGAGATCGCCGTGCCGTCGGGCGAGATGCGCACGCTCTTTGCGCTCTTGAACGACACGCTCGTGCGCGCCGCGCATCATCAAGGGCGCGCGTTCGCCACGTTCCAACTGTTCTCGAACGCGCGCCTGCCGTCGCCCTGAAAACGCGCGCCGCGCCGAACTTTGGCGATGCGTGCGGCGTAGTCTATAGCGCGTGTGCGATGCGCGTCTAAGGCGTGCAGCGTCGTAATTTGAAGACGAAAGATTGAGAGGTCTCTCCAGATGTATTGCCCGAAATGCGGCCAGTCGCAAGTGAGCACGGAGGTGCGCTTCTGTTCGCGCTGCGGGTTTCCGCTCGTCGCCGTGACCGACCTGTTGATGACGGGCGGGCTGCCTCCCGTTCACGCTCCGGCCGGCCAGAACTTCGGCACGTCCCGTGTGTCGCCACGCAGGCGCGGCGTGAAGCAGGGCGCAGCGATCCTCCTCGTAGGCATCTTCCTACTCCCTTTCTTCGGCATCATGCACGAAACGATTGGACTCCCCACGGAGTTCATGGCGATCAGCGTCATCGTCATCATGGCTGCGATCCTGCGGCTCATCTACGCGGTGTTTTTTGAGGAAGGCGTGCCGCAAGCCACACACTTTACCCCGCAGCAGCCGCAACCCTTTACGCCGCCGATTGCGTCGCGCCTGCACGCTCCCGTGCCGGAGTCTCTGCCGCCCGCGCATGGCGTGCCTGTCAACGATTATCGTCAACCGCAAGTTGACACCGCGCAGATCCTGCACCCGCCGAGCGTTACGGATCACACGACGCGTCTGCTCGAAAAAAATTCCGACCCTTCGGAGCGATGAGTTTGCCTGACGGGACAACGCCGCTCGCCGCGCGCCTGCGCCAACGGATCGAGCGCGCGGGCGCGGTCTCTCTCCGCGACTGGATGGCCGCCTCGCTCTACGACGAACGCGAAGGCTACTACTGCCGCCCAGACCTCCCGCGCTGGGGACGCGACGGAGGCGACTATCGCACCAGCCCCGAGCGCAGCCCGCTCTTTGCCGCCACCTTCGCACGTTATTTCGCCGCGCTCTACGCAGACTCAGGCTCACCCGCCGCCTGGACGATCCTCGAAGCGGGCGCGGGCGCGGGAGATTTCGCGCGCGTCGTGCTCGAAACTTTAGAGCGCGCGCACCCGCGCGTCTTTCAAGCGACGCGTTATCTGATAGCCGACATTAGCGTGGATGCGCGCCGACGCGCACGCAAAAATTTAGCCGCCTTCACAGACCGCGTAGAGTTTTGCCAGAGCAACTTGCGCGGCCTGTCGTGCGAGGCCGGGTTGATCTTTAGCAACGAACTGCTCGACGCGCTGCCCGTCCATCGTGTCCGGCAGCGCGACGGCCGGCTACGCGAATTGTGCGTCGGGCTTGATGAAGCGGGCAACTTCATCTGGCTCGAACAAGAGCCGACCACGCCGCGCCTCGCCGCACACTTCTCCCGCCTGAACACGCCGCTTGCCGAAGGGCAGAGCGCGGAGGTCAATCTGGATGCGGAAGAGTGGCTCGCGGATGCCGCGTCGGTTCTCAAGCGCGGCTACGTGCTCACGGTTGATTATGGTGCGGAAGCCGTCGAACTCTATCAATCGGCAACGCGAAGCGAAGGGACGCTGCGCGGCTTTCGCGCGCACGAGTTCGTCATGGATTTGCTCGCCCGACCCGGCGAGCATGATCTGACGGCGACGATTAACTGGACGAGTTTAAAACAGGCGGGCGAAGCGGCGGGTCTGCAAACAATCTCACTCGAACGGCAAGACGCGTTTCTGTTGCGTGCCGGTCTGCTCGAAGAACTTGAGCGGCTCACAGCGCAACTGCCCACCGAAGCCGAACGTCTGCGCCTGCGACTCGGCGCGCGCGAAATGATTCTCCCCAATGGTATGAGCGGCAGCTTCCAAGTTCTGTCGCAAAAGAAGCGTGAGACATGACGACGCCAAAGAAATGTGAGGTGCGGGCGACGAAACGCCGCGCTGATTCGTGAGCGCAAACTAATCCGGCCTTGACTCGCGTTGCGCTTCAACCGCCGCGCCGCCGCGTTCCAACACCTGCCTCATCTGCTCTTCCTGCCACGGCTTCACGATAAAAACGTCTATCAGTCCCTTCGTGACCTCGCCGTACACGTCGCCGACCATCGAATAACCCGTCAGCATGATGCGAAAACTTTGCGGGCATTTCCTGATGGCCTCGCGCAAAAACTCCGAGCCGGATATTTCCGGCATGCTCTGGTCTGTGATAATGATGTCCGCCGCACACTCGGAGAGCATGAGCCGCGCCTCGGCAAGCTTCGTCGTCGTGCGCACATCGTATTCGTCCTCAAACATCTCCTGAAAGATGTCGAGCAGTTTAGCGTCATCATCAAAATAAAAAACAGACCGCTTCATCGCTTTTGCCCCCACATCAACGGCGGCGCGCCGTCACCACCCCCAACGGCGCAAAACCCCACGCCGCGACGATAATTCTCCAAACTGGGAACTGCCGGTTGACACATTCGCGGCGAACGCGAACATGTGAGAAGCCAGTCAACGCGGCCAGATGAAAAGGCTCAAGCAGTTTTGACGTAATTATAGCGCGCTACGACAACGAAGCGTTAACCTTCACGACGATTTTGTTCACGGACAATAAAGTTCCTCCGTGGGACTTTATTGTTTTGGGAACAACTTTATTTGTCGTAAACACATGTACCTGAATCAGAAGATTGAAAATTTGATGGTCAGGTACTTTTTGGGGTTTTGGCGGAAGTCGTAGAGGAGTTTGACGGTTTCGGAGGAGAGTTGGTTGACGTTGTTGTAGAGTTGGTCGTCGGTGAGGAGTTTGCCGGCGGTGCCTTCGCCGCGTTGGATGCCGGTGATGATGTTGTCAATGCGTTCGGCGGAGGTGTTGAAGCGGGCGATGGCCGCGCGTGCGTCGTTGTAGAGGGCTTCGTCGGTGAGAAGTTTGCCGGCGGTGCCGCGTCCCTGGCGGATGTCTGTGGTGATCTTGTTGATCTCTTCGACGGAGGTGTTGAGGCGCGCGATGGTGGCGCGTGCGTCGTTGTAGAGGGCTTCGTCGGTGAGGAGTTTTCCGGCGGTGCCGCGCCCTGCGCGGAGGTCTTCGGAGATGGCCTGGAGTTGGGCGGTGACGGCGTTGACGTTGTTGTAGAGGGCGGGGTCGTTGATGAGCTTGCCGGCGGTGCCTTCGCCGCTGCGGAGTTGGCGCATGATGCCTTGCGTTTCGCGGATGGTGACGTTGAGGTTGTCGTAGAACGCCTCGTCGTTGACGAAGCGACCGAGCGTGCCTTGCCCTTCGTTGATCTTGCGCGTGATGTCCGTGACTTGCTGCGAGAGTTGGTTGAGTTGGCCGACGAGTTGGTTGCCGGACTCGGTGAGTTGCGTCATACCGCCCTCGGTCGCGCTCGGGAGGCTTTGGCCTTCCTGCACCGGATTGCCGAGCGACGTGCCGGGCGTAATGTTGATGATGCGGTCGCTCCCTAGGAGGCTGGGCGTGGCGAGTTGGGCTTTCGAGTCGGTGCGGACGAGATCGGTGACGGACTTGCCGTCAACTTTGCTGTCGAGCGCGAGGACGGCTTCGACTTTCATCGCTTGAGGGTTGTCGCTCGGCGGAAGCAGACGCACGTCGTCAACTTTGCCGATGCGGACTCCGGCGAGGCGCACTTCGCCGCCGGGGCGCAAACCCTCAGCCGTCAAAAACTGCGCCTTGAGGCGAATCTTGCGTGCGAAAGAGATGTCGCCGGACGCTTGCAGGATCAGGAAGATCAAGACCGCAATCGCGACAATGACGAAGATGCCGACGCGCAACTCGCGCAAACCGATGGTCTTTTTGGTTGAAGGCATAATCCTTGAGGGATGAAGGATGAGGGATGAACCGGAAAAATTCAAGTCAACAAACTTGAATGCTTTTCTGATTCATCCCTCATTCCTCATCCTTCATCCTTTTCCTTTCAGTGTCCGCGCAAAAATTTCTTGATGTAGGGGTCTTCCGTGCGCTTGAGCATTTCGTCCGTGCCGCTGAAGATGACGTTGCCTTCCTTCATCATCATCACCTTGGTATTGATGAGGCAGAGACGCTCGCCCTCCTGCTCGAAGATGACTTCGCCCGACTCGCCCACCGCCGCGTACTCGCGCGTCAGGTATTCGACGTTGTTCATCTCGTGCGTGACGAAGATGGATGACACGTCTTCGAGGTCGCGCAGTTTGATGGCGAGTTCGCAGATGGTGCGTGCGGTCGGCGGGTCGAGTCCGGCGGTCGGCTCGTCGAACATCACGATGGTTGGGCCGCCGACGAGCGCGCGCGCGATGCCGACGCGGCGACGCATGCCGCCCGAAAGTTCCGCGGGCATTTTATCAATCGCGTCTTCGAGGTTGACGAAGCGGAGCATGCGGCGCACTTCCTGTTCCACTTCATCTTCGGGCACGCCCTGTTCGTGCAGGCGATAGGCGACGTTTTCATAGACGGAGAGCGAGTCGAAGAGCGCGCCTTCCTGAAAGACCATGCCGAAGTTTTTGCGCACGCGCATCATCTCGGCCTCGGTGTAATGGGTGATGTCTTCGCCGTTCACGAGAATCTGCCCCTCGTCGGGTTTGAGCAGTCCGAGCACGAGTTTGATGGTGGTTGACTTGCCGCAGCCCGAGCCGCCGAGGATGATCTTGGTTTCGCCCTTCGCCACTTTGAAGCTGAGACCGTCGAGCACTTTGCGGTCGTCGAAGGAGAGATGCACGTCGCGAAACTCGATGGCGGGCGTGATGCGCTCGTTGTCGTCTTCGGCGGCAAAGGTCGAAGCAGACGCCGCCGCGCTGACACGGTTGTCATCCGTGTCGGCAGTGTCGGGTACGTGCGAGACTTCGATGTCGGTGGAGGCCATACGATACAAGCGTCAAACTATTTGCCGGGCATGTCCAGAATAACCTGTAATGCTTTGGCAAGGAAGAAGTCTGCGATGATGCAGACGATGGAAGAGGTGACGACCGCCGACGTGGTCGAACGACCGACGCCCACCGTGCCGCCCTCCGTGCTCAAGCCTTTGTAACAGGAGATGCTCCCGATGATCAGCGCGAAGACGAGCGGCTTGATCACGCCGCCGATGATGTCGTCGAAGGTAATGCCGTAGCGCACGGAACTAATGAATGTGCCGGGCGCCTGTCCGTAGAGCATGGAGGCGACCGTGCCGCCGCCGATGATGCCGACCACGTCTGCGGTGACGGTCAGGAGCGGCAGCGTGATAAAGAGCGCGATGAGACGCGGCGCGACGAGCTTGCGCACGGGGTCTGTGCCGAGCGCGCGCATCGCGTCAATTTGTTGCGAGACGACCATCGAGCCGAGTTCGGCGGAGATGGCCGAGCCGACGCGCCCCGTCACCATCAGAGCGGTCAGGACGGGGCCGAGTTCCCGCACGAGCGAGAGCGCGATGAGATAGCCGGTCTGATCCTGCGCGCCGTAGTATTTGAGCGTGGGGAAGGTTTGCAGGGTTAGGACGCCGCCGGTGAAGAAACCCGTGAGCACGATGATCGTGAGCGAGCCGACGCCGATCACGTCCATCTGCGCGATCATTTCCGGGATGTAAGTCGGACGGCGAAAGAGCCTACGC
>DASYMM010000388.1:0-4197 GCA_036009085.1 Pyrinomonadaceae bacterium
AGTCCTGCCCGTCAGCCGCACCGAGCGGCAGATTGTGGCTCCGCTTGAAGGTGATGATGTCTTCCTGCTTTTGCCGGTAGGCAACCTGCAACTCGGTGATGCTCTTGCCGAGTTGTTCCGCCGACTTGGTCGAGCCGGAGGTTTCGCGTTCGCGGTTGTCGTCAATGAAGACTTGCGCGAGCGTGTCGCTGATCTTCATGGCGAGTTCCGGGTTGGTGTGTTCGTAGACGATCCTGACGAGGTTGGTGCGCTCGACGGGCGTGATGGTCAGTCCGGCGCGCATGAGGTCTTCATAAGCGACGAGCTTGGCCGCCTCTTGCGGCGACAACTTCTCGGTCTCGGTCGTCGTCGAGACCGCCCCGTCGTCCACTACGTCCAGCCCGCCTGCGGTTTCGGCTGCCTGTGCGTTGGCGTTTGGTTTCTCGCGCGAGAAGATGCGGCGCACAGCGGCGAACAGGCTCGGACGCGCCTGATTGCCGAGGAACGCGGGGTTGTTTTGCAGGTCGAGCGCGAGGATCACTTTGCGGTGGAGGCGCGGATTCTCAAGGAGCTTGAGTTGCGTGCCCCAGTAGGCCGGGTCGTTCTGCGCGTTGAGGACGAACTCCTTCGTCTTCAAGAGGCTCTTGGTCTTCTGCTCGATCTGGATGGTTGACTCCGACCGATAGACCGTCGGCATGCGATACATCTGAATCGCCACGAGCGACGTGACGACGACGACCAAGCTCAGGATCAGCCACTTGCGTTTCAAGACGACCGAGAGATAGTCGCGCAGGTGCGTCGGCTCGGTGAGCGCGTAGGTGTTGTTCGGCCTTTCGGGTTGCGTCAGTTCGCGCAACGGGCGGTCGAGGTTCGTACCGGGAGTCAATGGCAGCAGGCGATTATCTTGAGACATCTTTCTTTCAACCTTAAAACTTCAGAAATACCGACTCGGCAGGGGACACTAACAAACGACGCATAATAACAGAGAGTGTAGCAAAGGATGAAGGCGGAATGACAGGGATGAAGGATGAGGGATGAGGGATGAAATTAAAGCTCAACGTGCTTGAATGCTTTAATTTCATCCCTCATCCCTCATCCTTCATCCCTGATTTTGCTTCGCAAAATCTCTGAGTGCTTCCCGCCAGTCGGGCAAAGGCGCGAGGCCGATGGCTTCCGAGAGCAGGCAGCGCAGGCGCGAATTGCGCGGGCGCGGCGCGGGGCGCGCGAGCGAGTCCATCGAAACGCTCTCGATCTCGACTCCCGCCACGCCCGCCGCACGCGCCGCTTCCTCTGCAAACTCCAAAAAACTCGCGCCCGCGCCGCCGTTGACGACGTGGAACGTTCCGGGCAGGTCGCGTCCGGCCAGTTCGCGCAGGCGCGCCGCCAGATGCGGCGCGTAGGTCGGCGTGCCGTAGGCGTCGCCGATGGCCTTGAGATGTTCGCCGCGCCGCAGGCGTTCGACGGCGGTGGCGAGAAAATTCCTGCCGCCCACTCCGAAAATCCAGCCCGAACGGACGACGACGACGCGCGCGCTCACAAATTTGGCGCGACGCTCGCCCTGAAGTTTTGCGATGCCGTACGCGCTCTGCGGTTCGGGGTCGTCGCGCTGCGTGTAAAAGCCCTCCTTCGCGCCGTCGAAGACGTAATCGGTCGAGATCGTGACGAAGGACGCGCCCACGTGTCGGCTGTGAGTTGCCAGCGTCTCGACCGCCTCGGCGTTGATCAAAACAGCGCGTTCGGGATTTAGCTCGCAGCCGTCAACGTCCGTCCAAGCGGCGCAGTTAATCACCGTGTCGGGGCGTTCGCGCGCGAAAACTTCGCGCACGTGGTCGGGTTGCGTGATGTCCAGCGTGTCGCGTGTGTGCGCGAAGACCTCGTCGCCGTTTGACGTGCAGTGCGCGGCGAGGGCGCGCGCGACCATGCCGCCCGCCCCCGTGATCAAAACTTTCACTTTGCGCCGACCTCCACGCCGTACTGCCGCGCGTAAAAATCCCTGTACGCGCCGTTTCGCACGCGCGCGATCCAGTCCGTGTTCTCCGCGTACCAACGGATCGTTTTGGCGAGGCCGCTCTCCCACGTCTCCTCGGGTTGCCAGCCGAGTTCGCGCTCCGTCTTTGCCGGGTCAATGGCATAACGCCTGTCATGGCCGGGACGATCCTTGACGTAACGAATCAGCGACGCGGGTTTGCCGAGCGCGGCGAGAATTGATTCGACCACTTCGATGTTGCGCCGCTCGTTGCGCGCGCCGATGTTGTACGTGCCGCCCGCCTCGCCGCGCTCGTAAGCGAGCATGATCGCGCGGCAATGGTCTTCCACGTAAATCCAATCGCGCACGTTCTGCCCGTCGCCATAGACGGGGACTGGTTCGTCGTGCAGCGCGTTTGACAGGAGAAGCGGGATGAGTTTTTCGGGAAACTGACGCGGCCCGTAGTTGTTGCCGCAACGCGTCGTGACGGTGTCGAGTCCGAAGGTGTGGCGGGCGGCGCGCACGAGATGTTCGGCTGCCGCCTTCGAGGCCGCGTAAGGGCTGTTCGGTTGATAAGGCGACTCTTCCGTGAAGAACGCGCTCTCGTCTTCCGGCAGACTTCCCATCACTTCGTCGGTCGAGATGTGGACGAAGCGACGAACGCCGCGCTCGCGTGCGGCGTCGAGCAAAACCTGTGTGCCGAGTATGTTCGTGCGCAGGAAATCATCCGCACGCTCGATGCTGCGATCAACGTGCGACTCGGCGGCGAAGTTGAAGAGGGCGCGCGTGCCTGCGGGAAGCGCGGCGCGCACGGCTTCGCGGTCGGCGATGTCGCCGCGCACAAAACGGTGTCGTTGCTCGTCGAGTCCCCGGAGGTTGTCTGGATTGCCCGCGTAGGTGAGCGCGTCGAAATTGATGATCTCTGCGTCAGGCCAACGCGCGAGCGCCTGTCGAATAAAGGCCGAGCCGATGAAGCCCGCGCCGCCCGTGACGAAAAATTTTTGCATGAAATGTTTGGAGGCGTGAAGGCTCGCGCCGCGCACGTTGGGACTTAGCTGAACGGGACTTAACTGAAATTTAACCGCCGCCTGCGCCCGTCGTTTCTCTACTTGAATGCCGGGCTGTGCTACTTGACTGTCGCTTGCGCGGGAATTTGTTAAGTCAATTAAGTAGGGGAGTATAGGTGTCGGCTCGAAATAGTGTCAAGAATCGCAAGCTTCGGGCGTTGCTCGAATCACGCCCGGAGGCTTCCCGCCGAGACGCCTTTCCGACTATTGACAGCCTGAGAAAATTAGTATAGAAAGCTACGCGCTTCATGAATGGAGTCCACAGACGAGCATCCCTTCTGTGCCTTGATAGTTCAACTGCAACGTTGCCGCCCTCGCATGCGGTACACACACGTAAACCCGCGACGTGACGGAACATTAACCACAATCACAAAAACAGCGTTTCCCATCTTAGAAGGAGAGTTCCCAATGAATAAAGGCCGCTTCACCCTGAGTATTCTCACCTCAATCATTTTCATTTTTGCCCTCGCCGCCGCGACGCAAGCGCAGGCGACCCGCACGTGGGTGTCGGGCGTCGGCGACGACGTTAACCCATGCAGCCGCACCGCCCCCTGCAAAACTTACGCCGGCGCGATCTCGAAAACTGCGAAAGACGGCGAGATCAGCACGCTCGATCCGGGCGGCTTCGGCACTTTGACGATCACCAAATCAATCACCGTTAACGGCGGCGGCGCAGGCCAGGGCTACGGCTCGGTGCTCTCCGCGCTCGCGCCCCAGGGCTTTCTCATCAACATCACCGACGTGAATGACATTCGCAAGACGGTGCGTCTCAACTGGCTCGACATCAACGGCGCGAGCACAGGCACGGACGGCGTCCGCTTCATCGCGGGCAGCGCGCTCCATATCGAGAACACGAACATTGACGGCCTCGTCGGCGACGGCGTTGACTTCAATCTCAGCACGGCGACGAACGCCGAGCTGTACATGAAAAACGTCTCGATCAGGAATTGCGTCGGGAACGGCGTCATCATTCAAGCCTCTAATGCCAGCGGCCACGTTGACGCGGTGCTTGATAGCGTGATGACGAACAACGGCGGCGACGGGATCGAGGTCGGCGCGCGCGCCGTCGCTACGATCAACAATTGCGTCGTTTCCACCAACAATCAGGTGGGTTCGGTCGGCATCCGCACGAACGGTTCGGGCGCGGACGCGACCATCCACGGCTGCACCATCTCGTACAACCAG
>DASYMM010000389.1:0-5554 GCA_036009085.1 Pyrinomonadaceae bacterium
GCGCGGCGCGACCGTGGGCGAAGCGGTCGAGAGCGCGCGCTACGAACCGGGGCAACTGCACGACGGCTTTCGTCGCCAAGTCGCACAACGCATCAAACAGGGCGAACTGACCGAGGCCGAGGGCGCGGAACTCGCCGAGTATTACGAATCTCGCGTCAGCGCCTACACGTATCTTGCAGTTAACGGAAAAGAGAGGAAGTGACAATAAAACAGTGACAGGTGACGAGTGACAAGTGACAAGTAAATCGTAAATCGCGAATCGTCAATAGAAAGCAACGGTCTTCATCTATTTACGATTTACGATTCACGATTCACGGTTTTCTCCTCACTCAAAAAACTATGGTAACTCAACGCAAACCGCGACCCTCGAAGTATCTGACGGTTCCGACGCGCCCCGTGCAGGTGGATCGCGACCGCTCTGTGGCCGGGCTGTTGGAGAAGATGGAGGGCACGGGATTCGGCGCGCGCCAGTTGGCCGAAGCGCATCGCATCTGGCTCGACATGCTCGGCGACAACACGACGATCTTCGTCGCCGCGTCGGGCGCGCTCATCCCCGCCGGGATGCGCAGGCTGCTAGCCTATGTCATCAAGAACCGCTTCGTTGACGTGCTCGTCTGTTCCGGTGCGTTGCTCTTCCACGACCTGCACGAAACGCTCGGGCGGCAACACTTTCAGGCGCACCCGCAGATGACGGACGCCGAACTCGAAGCCTCGCAGATCAGCCGCATGCTCGACATCATCGCCAGCGAAGAGGAATACCGCGAGGCGGAGGAATGGGTCGGCGGCTTCACCAACCAACTCGACCAGACGCGCCCCTACTCGACGCGCGAGTTTCTCCATCTCCTCGGGCGCGAACTCGCCGAGATAGCGACCGACGACGGCGTTTTGACTTCCGCTTACAAGGCGCGCGTCCCCGTCTTCTGCCCGACCATCGCCGATTCCTCGATCAGCATCGGCATCGCCAACGCGCGTTTCGAGAAGAAGAACAATTTTCAGTTTGACCTCGTGCAGGACGTGCTCGACCTGACGCAGGTGGCGGCGCGTGCGCGCGTCTCCGGCGTGATCAATCTGGGCGGCGGCACTTCCCGCAGTTTCCTGCACCAGATGGAGGTTGCCACGAACATCGTCAAGACGCCTGCGCGCGGCCACAAGTACGCGATCCAGATTTCGAGCGACGCGCCGCATCCGGGCGGTCGTTCCGCCGGGACGGTTAACGACGAATCGCTCATCTACGGCAAACTCGCGCGCGGCGCGATGTCGGCCTACGTCAACTGCGACGCCACGATTGCGCTCCCCATCCTCGTCACCTCGCTCTCGCAAACCGCCGCCAAGTACATGAAAGGCCGCAAACGCCCCAACTTCATCTTCGCGCGCGAACTGACCATCGAAGTGCCCTAAAACAGTGACGAGTGACGAGTGACAAGTTAAAGACAAGTGAATCGTCAATCGTGAATCGTAAATAAAAGAAAGCAGGTTTTCTCTATTTTACGATTCACGATTCACGATTGACGATTGATGATTCACGATTTTTCTCGTCACTTGTCACTCGTCACTTGTCACTTTTCTTTCCCCTCGTCCTGTGTTAGTTTTCCACTTTCCCCCGGCAGGTAATTTCTCGCGGCAGGCGGTGGCTGCCCAAAGTGCCCGGCGATTCTCCGAAGTCAAACTTTCAGTCAAATCTTCAAACGGGTAATTCAGGAGGTGGTAGTTGATGCGTTCCCTCGTGCATTTTTCTCGCGCCCGCCGTGGAGCGGCACAGGTCTTGGTTTTTGCTCTCTGCCTGCTCTGCTACGGCGCGCTCTCCGACGCATCGGCGCAAGCGGTGAACCAGTATCGCTTCACCTCTTCGAGCGGCGCGGCCATCGTGCCCGGCACCACGCCCGTCACGGGCTTCAACTGCGGCGGCGGCACCGTCGGCGACGACTGCGTGGCGGCCATCACTCTGCCCTTCGCTTACACCTTCTACACGAACAGCTACACGTCGGCGTTCGTCAGTTCAAACGGCAACCTACAGTTTGCCACGGCGAGCGCGGACTACGGGCAGAACGAAGTCTGCCTGCCGCTCAATCTTTTCGGTTATTCGATCATTCCGCATTTCGCCGACATGGTTATCGGCAACGCGGGCGAAGGCATCTTCACGTCCGTCTCGGGCGCGGCTCCCAACCGCATCTTCAACATCGAATGGCGCGCCTCGACTTTCGGCAAACCGGCGGGCAGCCTCAATTTTGAAATCCGACTCTACGAAGGCCAGACGCGTTTCGACATCATTTACGGGACGGTGCCGAGCAACGGTTTCGATGCGACCGTGGGCGTGCAGAGAGTCTCGTCGCCGAACGACCCGGCGGGACAGTTCACGCAGTACGAGTGCCGCAGCGGAGGATTGCGTAACGGACAGATGCTCGTCGCGCAGGGCGTGGAAGCCACTTCGCGCATCATCGAAGGGCAGGTCGTTGACATGGAAGGCACGCCGCTCTCCGGCGTAACCATCAACCTGACGGGCACGAGTTCGGCCACGGTGCTGACCGACCCCACAGGTCATTATCTCATCGAAGGTCTCGTGGCAAACGGCAACTACACCATCGCCGCCTCCGAAGGCAATTCGCTGTTCTTCCCCGCGAGCCGCACCTTCAACCCGTATCTCGGCAATCAAACCGTCAACTTCACGCGCACGATCTTGCCGGAAGCGGGGCAACTTCTGATCAGCGAGTTTCGCCTGCGCGGCCCCTTCCCCATCGGCGGCGACCCCGCGACGGGCGGCGCGCGCGACGAGTTCATCGAAGTTTATAACAACACAAACTCAACCTTCGTCGTCAACACGCCCGACGGATCGAGCGGGTGGGCTGTCGCTTCGTCCACCACGTTCGGGCCGAGCGTGCGGTTCGTCATTCCGCGCGGCACGATCATCCCGCCGCACGGCCACTATCTCGCGGGCAACGGCAGCGGCTACAACCTCACGCCCTACGCCTCGCCAGACTTTTTCTACGGCGGCGACATCCCGGACAACTCCGGCCTCGTCTTCACGCGCACCTCCACCATCGCGAATTATCTAGCACCCGGCAACGTCCTCGACGCGGTCGGCTTCGACGTGGAGACCAACGCGGCCTACCGTGAGGGAACCGGACTCCCTGCCATGCCGACGGACGACGGCCAGTACAGCTTCGTCCGCAAGTTGGCGAGCGGCACCCCGCAGGACACGGGCGCAAACGCGGACGACTTCGTGTTGGTTTCGACGAACGGAGCCTTGTTCGGTGGGATTCAATCACTTCTCGGCGCGCCGGGGCCGGAGAACTTAGGCAGCCACCTGCAACGCAACGCGACCGTCAAGTCGTCGCTCGTTGACACGCAATGCGCGGGTTTCGGCGCACCCGACAGCGCGTGCGCGCGCGTCCGCACGGCACAGGGAGCCGACAACCAGAACGCGGCTTTCGGCACGCTGCTGCTTCGGCGCAAGTTCATCAACACCACCGGGCAGAAGATCAACCGCCTGCGTTTCCGCGTCGTAGATTTGTCCACGAAGGGCAACGAGCAGGCCAATCAAGCCGACCTGCGCGCGCTCTCTTCGAGCGACATCAGCGTTACGGACACCAACAACCAACCGGTCTTCCTGCGCGGCCTGACGCTCGGCCAAGCGTTCGACCAACCGGGAGGCGGCGGCATCAACTCCACCCTGAGCGCGGGTTTCATCACGGTCTCCGCGCCGCTTGCGCCCAACGCCAGCATCAACGTCGAGTTCAAACTCGGCGTGATGACGAACGGCAGTTTCCGTTTCTTCGTCAACGTCGAGGCCGTCACCGCGTCCGTCGCGCCGCCCGCGCCCGAAGACGGCTTCGCCGCCACCGCCGTCACCAAACGCTCAATCGGCAAAGCGCGCCGCACCGCACGCTAAAACAACAAACGCTCCAAAGCCCAAAGGCACAGGCGACGAGAAATCAACCTTCTCGTCGCCTGTGCCTTTCACACTTCCCCGCCCTCAACTCACGAAGCGAACAAAGTTCGCTCTAACTCTGATTCATCCCTCATCCCTTCTCACGCCAGCCACGTCAACATCTCTTCGTCCGCCGGGCGCGCTCCGCCGATGACGCGTATGAAATAATCTTCGAGCGACAACGGGCTGCTACTTGCGCCGCTTTCGTCTCCGAGCGCGATGCCGCGCCGCAATTCGCCGAGCGCGCCTTCCACCACCAGCCGCCCCTCCGTGATGATCGCGATGTGCGTGCACAGACGCTCCACGATCTCCAACACGTGCGACGTGAGAAAAACCGTGATGCCGCGCGCCGTCAACTTCAACAACAAATCCTTGAGCGTCCGCGAAGCGAGCGCGTCCACGCCCTCGAAAGGTTCGTCCAGAAACAAAATCTCCGGCCGGTGAATCAACGCGCACGCCAGCGACAACTTCTTCTTCATCCCGTGCGAATACTCGACCACCAACTTCTTCGGCTCCGCGTCCAACTCCATCAACGCCAGCAACTCGCGCGCGCGTTCCCCCGTCTCTTCGCGCGCGAGTCCATACATCCGCCCCGTGAACGTCAACATCTCCGCGCCCGTCAGACGCTCGAACAAATTCAAGTCTTCCGGCACCACGCCGATCCGCCGCTTCACCTCCAGAGTCTCCCCGGCCAGATCGCGCCCCAACACGCGCACGCGCCCGGCGGTCGGTTCCAAGAGTCCCGTCAACATCTTGATCGTCGTTGACTTCCCCGCCCCGTTCGGCCCTAAGAATCCGAAGAACTGCCCGCGCTCCACGCGCAGGTTCACACGGTCAACGGCAGTGAAATCCCCGAACCGCCGCACGAGTTCAAACGTCTCGACGGCAGGCACGCTTGCAGTCTCAACCAAATTATTCATCAACTGTTTTGTACGCGCAGAACCCACGCACGGTCAAGGACGCCAGTAGAGTCTTGGTTCCAGCTTTCCTTCGTCCACGAGTTGGAAACGCACACGACGGACAAAGCCGGTTCAGGTAGAATGGAACGCGTTCGTCTTAATCAATCTGATCATCTTCTTTTGCCGCCTTAATGCTGATCGACCTGACGCCGCTCCGAATCTCCCGCGATTATCGCCTCCTCTTCTTCGGCCAACTGATCTCCGCTTTCGGCACGGCGATGAGTTTCGTCGTCGTGCCCGTGCAGGTCTACCGGTTGACCGGCTCGACGCTTCAGGTCGGCTTACTGAGCGCGTCGGAATTCGTCCTCATTTTGTTGATGGCCTTCATCGGCGGCGCGTATGCAGACTTTATCGACAAACGCAAAATGCTGCGCCTGACGGAAATCGGGCAGACGCTCGTGACCGCAACGCTCGTCTTCAACGCGACTCTCGCGCGCCCGCAGGTGTGGCTCCTGTTCGTCTGCGCCGCGCTCCACGCGGGGCTGGCCGCCTTGCAGCGTCCTTCGTTTGAAGCGTTGATGCAGAAGATCGTGCCGCCGGATTTGATGTCTTCCATCAGCGCGCTGAATTCCTTGCGCTGGAACGTGACGACGATCCTCGGCCCCTCGCTCGCCGGAATAATTTTGGCGCGCTTCGGCGCAAGCGTCGCTTACTCGATAGACTTGTTGAC
>DASYMM010000390.1:0-3399 GCA_036009085.1 Pyrinomonadaceae bacterium
GTCAGGATGCCGACGTTCTCCCCGCCGAACGCTTCCGCAAACTCCTGATACTTCGAGTTGGTGAGCGCCTTCAGCGGACTCGTGTACCACGCGCGCTGGCCCGCCGCGAGCAGCCGCCTGATCTCTTCGCGCGCGATCCACGTCTTGCCGCTGCCCGTCGGCGCGGTGACGAGCACGTCCTCGTGTTCGAGCGCGGCGAAGGCTTCGAGTTGAAACGGGTCTGGCTTGAACTCCCCGCGCTCCGGCGTGCCGATGCCTTCCAGCAGTCGCCGGACGGGACGCGAACGCGCCGACGAGCGCGCCGCACGCTCCGTCTCTTCGACCCCAGCCGCGCCCGGCGCACGACGCGCCGCACCGGACGACGAAGCATCCCCGCCGCGCCCCGTTCTCCCGTCGCCGTCGGCGCGCCCCGTGCGACCGCCGCCGCTCCCGCCGCGTTTCCCGCCCGCGTTGCGCCGACGCCCGCCGCCTCCGCGTCCTCCTCCGTCTCTCGTTCGTGGCATGTGTGCGATTGTACCGCACGCCCTTTGTGAAATGGTTGCGACTGGTGTTAAGTTTTTATGCCCCCAAACGTTGTTAAGTTTGTGTGCCCCGAAAAGTTCGCAACGTTCGGGGCTTCTCAGACGTCTAATAAACCGCAGGCTTTTGTGCGCGTCGAACGGTAAATCGCCCCGCGCCGCCCGGCCTGCTCTAAAATTATGGCGGAAATTTTCCACACGCACGAAAGATTGAACCGCGAAACGCGCACGCCGCGTATGCTCCGCACGCTCGGCGGGTCGCTCGTCGCGCACGCGCTGTTTCTGGCCGCCGTCGTCTACGTCCCGATGGTGCGCGACACGTTCAATCTGGCGAGCACGCTCTCCGGCTTCCGGGTCGTCGAGGAAGACTACACGAAGACCGCCGTGGGCGAGCGCGCCACGCTCATCAATCTCGCCGACACCAAAATGTATTACCCGCCCGGCTACTTTTCTCAGACCGCGCTCCCGTCGCCCGACGCGCCCCAGCTACTCGCCGAATTCAGGCCGCAACCGACGCCGAGGCCGATCCGTGTCAGGCCGACTCCGCAACCGACGCCCACGCCCGAAGCCTCGCCCTCGCCGGAAGCGACCGATGCCGAGACGGCGGCAAAGAACGAAGCCGACAAGAACGGCGTCGCCGGTGCGTCGCCCACGCCCGCCACGGCGACGCCGCAGACGGCGGAAGAGGCCGAGCGCATCGCGAAGGAAGCGGGCGCGGAGAAGTTTCCGACGATCAACACGAAGCCGTTCACCGATCTCTTGAAGCAGGGCAAGGAGATGCGCGAGGCCAAAGAGATCGATCTCTCCGTCACGCTGGAGATGGAAGTCGAGGCCGACCGCGAGGATGACGGACGCTTATCGAATATCAACGTGACGGGCGCGGCGGCGAGCAACCCGAAGCTCTACCAGTTGGCGAAGGATTTCGTCGCCGCCATCGGCGACAGCAAGCTGCTCGCCGCTTTGAAGGGCACGAAACACCTCAAGATGCACGTCAAGCTCGACGAAAAAGAGGTTGCCGTGCGCGTCCTGACCGAGATGGCGAGCGAATCGGAAGCGACGACGATGGCGAGCGGTTATAACGGGCTGCTCTTCCTCGGCGCGCTCAGCAAGAAAGGGAAAGACGAAGAAGTGCTCTTCAAGAGCGTCCAGATCGCCGCCGAGTCGAATCAGATCGTCCTGACCTTCAACATGCCGCGCGCCAAGGCGAGCGACCTGCTCTCCAAGTTGATCAAAAAGAACGAAACCGTGCCGCCGCCTCCGGGCTAAAAGGCTCTTGCGCGGGCGGCAAAGTCGCCCTCCTGTGCTAAAATTCCAAACGATGAACGCTAGAGTTCAACGCAAACCTCAGCGCACTAAAGCGACCGCCAGACGACGACAAGCACTGCTCGTGCGCGCCGTCGTCGGCTCGCTCGTGCTCTGCGCCGCGCTCGCGCCGCCCGCTTTGTCGCAGACGGGCGGGGCGCAAGGTGTCCAGCAGAAGGACGCCGCCGCGCAGGTTAAAGAATTTCACACGGTTCACGCGGTTCCCTTCCGCGAACTGCTGGCAAAAACTCAGCGTCTGATTGCAGCCGGAGAACTCAACTCTCAAGACGTTTTCGACTTCGTGATCGAAGCCGAACGCAACGCCGACGGCTCGCTCCGCGACATCAAGTTCACCGAATCCGCTGCCGCAAACGGTCGGTGGCGGTCGGTGGCGCATGAGTTCATCATGGTTTTGAGCGAGAGCGGCGCGCTCTCCGCTCTGACGGACGCAGACCACCTGACGTTCACGCTCAGGTTGGACGAGCGCGCGTCTGCGCGCCTGCAAACAATCGTCAAATCGGCGGAACAGGCTACGCAGTTAGCGCAAAACTACAATACGCTGCTCGAATTCGGACGCGTCAGCCAACGCGGGCGAGCAGGAATAGAAGTTCTCAACAACATGGCCTTCTCGGCGAACGGCAAGCAGCTGACGATGCAGCTTGAGATGTCGCGCGAACAGGTCGGTAATCTCCTCCGCCAGCAACTCTCACTTCCCTGAAAACACGCCGGACAAGCGCGCTCCGCCCGACGCCCGAACGGGCAAAAAAGCGGCTCGCTTGCTCCATTCCACCCGCTCACTTACAATCGCATGTTGCGTTCACGACGCTAAACGTGCGCTGTGCGGCGTGAGTCTTCTGCCGCGTGTTTCTTATGAAGAGCGATCAGCCTTCAGCGGTCAGCCGTCAGCTAAAACAAAAAGCTGAGAGCTGAATGCTAATAGCTGACAGCTAAAGGGCTTTAAAACAATGATTGATAAATTTCTGACCAAAGTTTTCGGTAGCAGCAACCAGCGTTACATCAAGAGCCTGCAACCGCTCGTCGTGCGCATCAACGAACTCGAAACCAAAGTCAAACAGCTTTCGGACGAGGACATGCGCCGCCGCACGGAGGAACTCAAACAGTTCGTCGCGGAAGCCATAGCCGACGCGAAGAACCCCGAGACGCGCAAGCAGCACGAGCAGGACGCCCTGAACGAGATTCTGCCCGAAGCCTTCGCCCTGGTGCGCGAAGCGAGCGTGCGTGCCACCGGCATGCGCCACTTCGACGTGCAACTCATCGGCGGCATCGTCCTCCATCAAGGCAAGATCGCCGAGATGCGCACGGGCGAAGGCAAAACTCTCGTCGCCACGCTGCCCGCTTACTTGAACGCGCTGACGGGTCGCGGCGTCCACGTCGTCACCGTCAACGACTACCTCGCCTCGCGCGACTCCGACTGGATGGGTCGCATCTATCGCCATCTCGGTCTGACCGTCGGCTGCATCCAGAACGACATGGACGACTGGGAGCGCAAGGACGCCTACGCCGCAGACATCACCTACGGCACGAACAACGAGTTCGGCTTCGACTACCTGCGCGACAA